>JAGXNZ010000287.1 GCA_019894655.1 Promethearchaeota archaeon
CACCAATTTATCTCTCAAATAGGAGAAAACGATTATGCAATATCTGATGATATATACTACATATTAGATCAATTTGGTAACATTTATCAAGCAATAAAAATTGAGATCACAATCGAAGGGGTTCACCAGAAATACTTAGACATGAAAGAAAAAACTAACGAGCATCTAGATATCTTTGAACCAAAACTAAGGAGCAAACCCGTGTTAAAAAAAATATTTGAAGCGATTAAAAGTAAAAAAGAAGTATTTAAATACCTGAATGATGAAAAAATAGAACTTCCTGATAAGTTCAACTTTAATGAAAGTACCGAAAGGAATAAAATTAGCAGTGATTGGTATTTAAGATTGATGGCAATACTGAACACTAGGTTTAGGATGGAACAACTTAACGAGAAAATACTAGAAATTAAAAAATATTATTCTGGAAAAGATAAAAAGTATAATTATCTTGAATTTATTGAAAAAGTGTCATTTAACGAAGATAACATAGTAAATAAAATTCAAAATGTTCTACTTAAACTTAGAGAGGATTTAATAGATATAAATCAAGAACTTGGAATATTAACGAAGAAAGAATTAAAGTTATTAAATATAGATTATGAACGGTATTTAATTACAAGAAGTGATGATTAAATTTGAAGTGTTCAGCATGTAACATCGAAATGGAACCTTTGGTTTCTGGAATTTACCAATGTCCTCAATGTAGAAAAATAGTAAAACAAAAAGCCGAAAGAGCTGAACATGAAGATATAAAAAAGGTAGATAAGGGTGAATTTCTCGAAGGAGAATATTTTCATAAAAACGCAAGCATAAATAAACAATACGAAGTGTGCGAACAAGGTATTATTATTAACAAAACCGAAAATCGTTTATTTGCTGCCCTAATATGTCATAGCGCTTACTTAAAAGACGAAAAATACGTAAGACTCTCGTGGTGGAAAAGTTTTCAGCATGCTGGTATGTTTAAAATCTATGAAAAAGATGTTCTCAATAACCTTATAATCACATTAGAAAAAATTAACAAGAATTTTGACGATATTTGGACTTGGGGTGGAAAATATGGAAACCAAGAACCTAAAACCAAAGATGCATTAGAGAAGGAAAAATATTTAGACCTATTAAAATTCAGGATTATAGAAAATCGAACTTGCCCAAAATGTAAAAAAAAAATGGAAAAAAAGAAATCTCATTACGAATGCCAACATTGTGGTGAAATAGTTATATTGGAGGGGTATAATCAACCAATTTTTAACATATCATCCTCAGAGTTGGATTTGAGTTTTCAAACTAATTTCCCAATCAATTATTATTTGCCAGTAAGCGGCATAACTGTTAAGTGGTTAATGGGAGAATGGAAAGCACTCGCAGTAATTCACGCTAAAGATAATCCTAATAAGCGATGGTTAAGATTTTATTGGTGGATGCGAGATTTAAGCAATCTGTTAAAGTACGGACAGAAAGAAATAGGCGAAGGAACACAAATGGGCTGGAAATCCCAAAAGGGAATAGCATCTCCTAACATCTACGATAAAAAACTTGTAACGCCTTTAATCAATGCTTTACAGAAAATAAAACAGGAGTTAAATTGGTGAAATTGAAAAAAAACGCATGTATAAGGTGAATAAAATGGAAAGAAATCAAGATAGCGCTTGGCATGAATTACTTCAAGACTTTGATAGGGGCTTAGAAAAAGCTATTGATGAGCTCGAAAAACGAGACGTGGAAACCATACCAGGAGCAAAAGAAGCTTTAGAACAAAGGTTAAAGAATATGAGGCTTCATTTTTCTAAAAATGATGGTGAAATTTTCTTAAAATCCATTGACGATAAAATTCAGAACGCTTTTTTCCCTAACACAAAAGATTTTTCTGAAGCATTTCAAAAGATAATAAAATCACGGACTCACGAACAAGATTTTATTATAAACGAGCTATTAAATGGATTCGTGGCATCAAAAGCCAAGGCTATTGCTACGGGAACCCAAGGTCCTGTAATTGATAGAATGGTAGAAGCTTTTAGTAGGAGAAATGACTTTCATATCGTTGATTATCAATTTTATGCAATGTTTGGCGACCCAAATAAGCCTCGACACTATATTAAAAGTCAACTTGAAGAGTTGGTTTTATTGTTTGGCCTCGTCTCAAAAGAATTAATTATAGAAAAGGATGTTAGAAAAAGCGAGGAAAAAATATTCACCTTTTACACTTTTCCAGAAAAGATTATTAAAATACTTGAAAACAAATATTTGATATTAGACGAAAAATTAGGATATACGTACGTTTCTGAAGCTTTTGATAGAAATGTATTCATATGCATGTTCTTAGCAAATATGGCTATTAATAGAGATGATTTAGATAAGATTGGGGGATCTTATACATTGAATGGTATCTCAGCCATTTTTGCATTAATTCTGTTGTTAAGTTTTTTACCTAAATTATCATTGGATGAAACAAGCCCCATCCTTAACGATCCTAATTACGATGCAAATACCATGAGCGTAATACCAAAATCTTGGATGATGAGACAAGTTTTAGAACCATTGTTCGAACCTTTAATAAAAATCATTGCTTACAGATTAGGGGGCGGTTTATGGTTGTCTAATATTATTGATTCCGAAATCAATAAAAAAATCCATAATCAAATACTTTTTTTGATTAAAGATGTAAATAAATGGGTTCTCGGTCAACTCGTAAGAGTAGAAATACCAATTTTCGTAGAAATTTCGAATATTTTCACAGAAATCATGGTGGGCTACGATGAAAGTTAATACCAATGATAAATTGAGTGAAGAATATGAGTTATAAAAAAAAATCGACAAGGAAAGTTAAACCTGGGAGAAAAAGGGAGAAATGGACCGATATTTTACCGAGGTACCTTACGTTTTTAACTCATATGCGCCCTATACTAAGAGAAACAAGAAGGATAATTATTGATTTAGATGCTGACCTCCTTTTAGATACAGAAATTTTAGATAAAATCCGAGAGGAAGAGGAAAAACGAAATTTTAGAAAAGTGAGAGCTTTATCAGAATTTTCCGCAATGTACAGGTCAAATATTTATGAAATTATTAAAGACTTTTTAGTTAAATATAGGAATCGAATACCTATCCTTGATATTAAAGATTACATTATTGAATTCTTATACGAATCAGTCGGGACTTTGAATGTTTTGTTACATATCACTAATCCAGACGAATCAGATTTAGAAAACACATTACTATATGTTTTAGTTAAGTTCATTGAAGAACGGCTCCTTCCGAGAGGAAGAAATTTAAGCATTATATATAATAAATTATTAGGCTATTCATCAGATTTGTACGATTGTCAAAGACATATGCTCCAACCTCATACTTTTTATCGAGAAAAATTAGAATCCACTGATGTATTCGAAATACCAGGAATTTCGCCTAAAATTTATAATATTATTAATAATATAACCTCACTTTTTAATTTAGATCCCAATTTCGGAGAATTTCCTGAAAGAGAAAATCAAGAACTGCCAATGGTATTAAAATCTGAAGTATTCGATCCATATATTGATTCTATAGCAAATGCAGAAGAGGAAGCTATCGAACAAATTTCTGAACGATTTGGATTGCGATTAATGGACGGGATTTTTCTTGTTCCAAGAGAGGACCTAGTAGATTTACTAACAGAAAATAATTTTTTACGAAAAAATTCACAATCAGATGGTAATGTACGGTTAATACCTCAATTAAGTAACGAAAGCTTATTCCTCTATTATTTAGCTTTCACATCCCAGAGAAGAGGTTTTTTATCGAAGGAATTAATAAATTGGATCTCAATGAATTTCGCTTTTTTGATTTATATGGGTATTTTGAAGTGGAAATTGTCAGATCAAAATATTTTCTATCCTATCTTTAAGGATTTACAAACAAATGAGAAGATTTTACCTTATTTAATGAAGCTTCTCTGTTTTCCCAACTATCTAGGTATTGATAAAATGAAAATACGGGATTCTCCGCAGTACAGAAAAGAAATTTTTAACTTTGTTGGGTCTCAAATCGATAACCTTAAAGATTTTATCTCAGATATAGCAGAATTTTGTGAAAAGTTTGATAAAGAAAGAAAAAATAACTAAATTAGAATAGGAAGAGACGAAAAATATGAGCAATTCAAAAGAAAATGGAGACAGGAAGATAACTTTCACCGAAGATGTCATTAAAAGTAGGTTAGGTAAATATGGTGCGGTGTATTTTCCTTCCAGTATACAAGAATCAATCGATGACATTCTAGGTAATGAAAATATAAAAGAAATTTTACACGATTTCTTTAAAGCTTTGAAGAAATACTATGAATTTAGCAAACGCTTAAAGGGTGCAAAACTTAACCCTAGTTTGACTGTTCTCTTGTATGGACCTCCAGGTACAGGTAAAACTTCTCTTACGAGAGGATTTGCAAAGCAATACGATATTCCTATCTGTGTAGTAGAAACTGATAGACTAGTTTCTCCCTTACTTGGAGATACCATAAAACAAATCAGGAATGTTGTAGATTTAGCGGCAGAGGTAGCAAAGGAACGAGGTACATTTATCCTATTCTTTGATGAAATAGATGCAATAGGCTCTGAAAGATCTAATATACATGAAGTAGGTGAAATCAAACGGGCAGTTATTTCATTTTTACAAGTAATTGATAGAATAAATTATGAGGGAGTACCCTTAGCAATTTTTGGGGCAACAAATCATCAAAATCAATTAGATTCAGCGATATGGAGGCGATTCACGTTTCATTTTAGTTTTGATTTCCCAGATTATCATCTGAGAAAAAAAATAATTGAATCATTCGTTGCTAAAGTTAAAAATGCGAAAATTGGCATTGATAACTCAATTTACACAAATTTAACAGAAGAATACGAGAAGATTCAAAAAATCCAGAGTAATCTTGCAAGTAAACTAGGATATAAAATCTCCGAGTTTAGAGATACTCTGCTTTGGGATGAAATTAATAAATATAGCAAAAACCCGGGGTTGTTAGAGCTTACAATAGGATTTTCAGGCTCAGATATTGAAAGAGGAACGAAAGTATCACTCTTAAAAGCTATTAATACAGAACGCTTAACTTACGATTTATTTTACAATTCTCTAAAATTAGTGGGAGGTACCGCGATACATGTTGAAAGACAAAATACTTTAACAGATTTAAAGCGAAATTTTATAAAATCTTCGAATACTAAGCGGGAAAAACGCAATATGGAAGGTCCTCCAGAAATCTAACCTATTTTTTTTTAAATACGAATAAAAAATCAAATTTACTTGAAAAAAATGGAAACAGAACTATTTAACCTTGAAAAGATAAGGGGATTAACCGCTCCCATTAAAGCTTTACAAGGAAAGGTCAACCAAGTATCAAACATCGTAAAAAATTTAGAAACTGAGCAACAGTTAGCTTCATCTTATTACGGAAACGATTTATTATTAAAAGATCTCACACAACTAACTAAATTAGTTGGCCAAATCAATGAAAGTTTAAAGGTTGTCTCAAATTACAACATTAACAAATTTTTAAAATTTAAAAACTATTTAATCAATAAATACAAGCAATCGATTAATGACAGACTGAAAATCATTGATTTGGACAATGAGCTTCTTCTACAAATTGGATTATCTTTAATTGAAAATAAAGCAATTAGTAAAATAACTGAAAGAATAACCTATATTCCTTCTGTTAACATTAAACAATGGCTTGAATTAATAGATGCTTTAAACCAGAACACCCTTTTTCTAAAATCTGTTGACAATCTGAGAGAACACTATAAAACATTTTTGCAGAGCAATTTAAAAAAAGAATTGGCTAAAATACCCAGTAGTGTAGCATCTTCCATAGTCGAAGATTTTAAAAGACAGTTTCATATCACACCCGAGATAACCTATAACAAATTCAATCAAGCACTTGGACATAAACTAACTGATGAAGAAATAAAATCAAAGAAAGAACTCTTGGAAAAAAACAAAGAAAGGCAAGAAATTGAAGAACTAAAAAAACAACAGGAAGAACAAACAGAATCATATGATAGTTATTTAAAATTCTCAAATAAGGAATTCGAGAGAAGATTACGAAAACAGAAGCGTGAAAAATTAGGTGAAATTAGCGATATAGGAAACAAGAAAAATATTGAGATAACTGAAGAAATCTCCCAAAAAATTGAGACGTTTAAAAAGCAATTGGATAGAAAATCAGAAGGAAATTATATAACTCCTAGTGAATCCAGTGAAGACCCACTAAAATTAATTAGAGAAAGAAAAGAAAAAAAAAGGGAAGAATATGACGAGTTTAAGGATCATTTTGAAAGTGATTAAATAATAAAGTGGAGTGATTCAACTCATTAATAAAAATAGGACTGAGATTAAGATAGGAGATAATAAGATTTTCATCGAAGATAGATATACTTTATTACAAGGAAAATTTAAGCTTAATCAATTCAATGAATATTATAATGACGATTATCTTCAGATTCAAGAAAATTTGGATTTAATTCCAATAGAGAAATTTATTAAAGTAATTTCAAACGAATCAAATAATTTATTTGGCTTAACTAATTTTACGAAAATACTAGACCTCCTATCTGATTATAGTAAGATTGTTGAAAATAATCTAGAAATTTACTCCAGATTTAACAAAAATATAGAAGTGTTGGATAGCATCATAAAGCTAATTTATTTCTCAGCAAAAAAGAAAATCCTGTCTAAAGAGTTAGAATTATCAAAAGTTCGTAAATTTTCGAGTGAGATCTTAGCGAGTGCAGATTTGATGGAAAGATTGACAGAATCTATAAATAATAACAAGGTGAAATTGTCCTACATCAAAGAAGATTATTTACAGCGTAAAAATCAAATTGAAAAAATCAAGAAAGATCTTACAACTTATGAAACCCTAATTCATGAACAAATTCAAATTAAAAAAAACTGCTTTGATCAAATCAATAAAATTACTCGGCAATTAGAAGGATCAAAAACAGAAAATGAAGATGATTCGTTTTTAAGGTTAGGTATTGATACAAATTTAACAAATTCCGAGAAAATTAGAGCCCTTCAAAAAGTAGCAAAAGATGCTCAATATGAAGTTAACAAGATTAAGCTAAGATCAAAACAATCACAAACAGAATTCGAAGAGCTAACACCAAATTATGAAATTTACAGAAAGGATTACGAAGAAATTTTAGAAACCATAAACGAAGACGAGAAAAGATTGAGTAAGGTTCAAAAGAATTATGAAAAAGAACTTAGGGAAAATAGTGAAGTTCAATTTGGAGAGAGCGAAGAGTTACTCTCAGGATCTATTAGACCATCTTTAGAGATTGAACAAGAAATAATAAAAGTTAAATCTGAATTGGACAATTTATCGTCTCCAGACGATTTAGATAAGAAAAATATTCAAAGTAATATACCAATAATGATTGAGAAGTTTAAAGAAATTGACGCAATCCTCAGAAAAAACGATAAAGAAGTAAAAATTAGCGTGAAGGAAGAAGAAATCGAAGAAGTTTTTAAGAATTATCTGATTTTTGAGAATACTATTAAGGACATTGAACGTGTTATAAATAAGTTTCTAAAAGAGATTCAACTTCAAGTTCAATTTGACCTCGTTACAAACCAAATGAACACTGCTTTTCTGATAAAGACGAATTTCACAAGAAATTACAAAATTAGAGTAAATTTTGAGGATTTAACTACTCCTGAAAAAATTTTCTTCATAATTAGTTTTTTTATCTCGTTTAAAGTCTTGCTTAATTCAAAAAATATTATTTTCTCAAATTTATTCGTTCTTCCCATATATAATAAAGGGGGATCAATATATAGAACAATCAGGAAACTTTTGCCTTTATTTGAATCTGATGAAAAATTATCTAATCTAAGTATTATATTGCTTATGTCAAACATAGAATTGAAAAAAGATATAGAAAATTTAAAAATTATTAAAGTAAATGAGAGATGATGAGAAATAAATGGAAACTGTGAATTTTGATGAGATAGTGAAAAATATCGCTAAAATTGTTCTAACAAGCACTCAAAAAATGATTAGAGAGGAGGATCTCCTGGTTTTAACTAAGAACTTGGATTTTGAACAGGTGATAAGCGCTGTTTATTCAAATTTAAAAAATGTTGGGTTTGAATTTATCAAATCGAGGTTCTTAGATCAAAATTATTATATTTTAACTTCTGAAGGAAAAGATGATAGAGTTACTCCATCACAATACGGAACTTTAGCTCTAATCCTTGCGCTTAGCAAAGAATTGGATGAGAATCTAAACTTAAATGACCTAAAAGATATTTTTAAAGAAGTATGGAGTACTGATATGAAATTTTTAATCGAAAACGATTATTTAAGAGAATTAGATGATCAAAACACATTAAGAATAACACCATTAGGAAAAGCGCTTTTAAAAAACATAATTAAAGATATTGAATTAAAAAACTTATTGGAAACCTTTAAAAGAAAAAAAGAAACAGCTTAAGTTAAAAAAAAGAATTACTTATTACTTGTCTAAATCGATTTTAAATTGTTCGTAGATTTTTTTTACGCGATCTGCAGAAGGACCAGTACCTCTCACACCGTCTTCATTAACGATAATTTTCCCATTTAAAATAGATATAATGTTTTGATCTTCTATATAGTTTACATGTCCTTTGGAAAAAATAGTAGCAATTCTGTCTGCTAATCCCTGCATAGGAAACGGTTCTTCTTCAACGGTTACATAAAGATAATACGAGCTTCTAATCATAAGTTTTGGGAAAACTTTATTTTTTTCATTTTTAACATTTGTGAGAATGAGATTACTGTCCTCTGAAACTCCTTTGAGTTGCCCTACGAAGAATTTATCATTATCTAGATAAATTTTAACGATTTTATCGATCAATAAACCTAATTCAGTATTATATTGCCTTAGACTGATATTTCAACACCTTCACTATAAAATATTTTTTACTTTATTATTATATTCATTTACTTTTATTTTTAATTTAATTTCTACATCAAAAATTTCTACATTTTAATTGGAAAATAGTTCTTTTACTAACTCGGGTATATTCACTTCTGTAATCGCACTGGTTGGAATCACTTTTATGTTCGGGTTTATGTCAATGGCATCTCTAATCATTTCTTCGAGATTTACTTCGATTACATCAATTAGATCTATTTTATTTATTACTGCTATATCCGAAAGTTTAAATAGCATAGGATGTTTACGAATTACCCATGGTCCTTCAGTAATTGAGACTACTACAATCCGCTTATTAGTTCCTAAAATAAAATCTGAGGGACATATTAGATTGCCCACATTTTCTATAAAAACGACATCAAAATTATTTAAATCATAGTTTTTTATTACTTGAGATATATGATATGAATTTAAGGCACATTCTCTTCCTGTGTTAATCTGAACGGTTTTAACTCCATGTTTTTCAATGCGATCAGCATCAATTCGTGTAGCAACATCTCCATTTATAACTAAAACTCTCTTATTTTTTGAGATATTTTTCGAAATTGACTCCAATAAAGCAGTTTTTCCTGCACCTATAGCGCCAACAATATCAAACGATATTATATTATGTTTTTTGAATATTTCTTTATTTCGAGCTGCTAGATTCTCATTGTTTTTAATTAAATCCTCGTTTAATTCAATAACTTTTGAGAATCCATCTTCAGGCATAGTAATTTAATGATTTAATTAATTTAAGATAAAAAAAATAAGATTTACTCGTTGATATTTTTTACTAATTCTAAAAAAAATAAAAAAAGATAATTTTTATCGCATGAACATTCTATACTTAAATACCAAATACGATCCTAGTATTCCCCCTAATTCAGGGAGATAGTAGAGAAAATATAGGAATGACCCACCTAACCCATAGATTAATCCGGGAATTAATCTAAATAGAATAATAATAAGTAAGAAACTCTTTCCACTCATCCTGATTGGAATTATTGTTACTAGCGCTGTCAATCTTTGATTCATTGCAGGGTAAATTATAAACGTAAACAAGCCGAATAAGCCCCCCCAAACTAATCCAACACTATCAAAATGAGTAAGGTTGTCTAAAGGATAATAAAATAATATTCCAAGCCTCAATAGAATGTAGAATATTAAAGAAACAAGCCCAGAAAATAAGAATAATTTTACTAAGAATCTCGTTCCAAAAGCAGATTCAATTATTTTTCCCATTGAATAAGCGAAATAAAATATTATAAATATAAAAATTATTGAAAAGAAGAAAAAATAATCGAAGGGATTAATTGAATAAACAAACAGAGATGTAATGAAAGTATGGTATGTAAATTGGTAAATTATTGCATTTAAGCTTAAAAAAACATACTCTTCAATACCCAAAGTTCTAAAAACTATCGCTACTCCTGAAAAGAGGATAATTAGTAAAAGTATCGCTTTAATACCTCGATGTTGTGATTTCATAGACGAGGACCTACGCTTTTGTTTTAGAGATTTTTTCTCCTGCCGTTCTTGTCTTCTGATATATTTACTAACATTTATGGTCCCTTTATTGGAATCACTTTGTTTAAGTTTAGATTCTTTAAGAGCTGAAGTAATGACAGGGATATGCTTTGATTCAAAACTACATTGGTGATTCTCCGGCAAACGATGTTTTTTACAATAAACTCCTCCACAATACTTACATTTAAATGGTAGGAAGCTTATTTTTTCCCCACAGTGTTCGCAAAATGTCATGGATTATACCTATAGTGTTGGAAAATAAAAATTGTAATTAATTCGATCACTTTTTTCAATCTAATTTAATGTTTTAAAACAATCATCATACATAATTTTTTTTAAAATTTTTTATAACTTTCAAGAGAAAATTGTACCCTAAAGGAACTAAACTAAACAATTAAGGTTTTATTATTTAAGTTTATGGAAGATAGAGACTTAGATTTACTGAAGTATTTGTAATAACCAGTGTTAATAGAAGTAATGGTACTAATGACCCTATCAATCCAAAATATACCTTTTTTTTCCATTTCCATATATTTTGCCCATCCAAAATTCCAAACGGGATCATATTGAATGATCCTAACATGAAATTTAAATACGCTCCTATACAAAAGATAAAATTAAGTGGATATAATGATTTTGGAATTATAAACGAAATTAGAAACAATAGGATGCCATACACCAAATTTATAAATGGTCCTGCTGCTTTACATAACCCTGTTTTTCTACTAATCTTATCAAGGCCTAGAACAACGACCGCTCCAGGTAAAGCAAACCTTCCAAGAGAGACTAAAGTCATTAGCAACCCAAATGTAAGTAACCTAAATTTTGTCTTTAATTTAAAATGAAGAGCTACTTGGCGATGCCCTAATTCGTGAAAGAGAAAAGCAGATACATAAAAAGCTGCTAGTATAAATAAAGTCCAAAGATATGTAGTACCTACACTGGAGTAAAAACTCATAACCCCTATAGCATATATAATTATCCCTGCAATTAAGAAATGAGTCAATTCAGATTTATGAGCCAGAAATATTCCCTTGAACGAGATTCCAGAGTCTGGATCGAAAGCGTTTTCTGGAACTGCTTGTTCTTGTCGATACCACGTATAAGTTCCATCACTGGTTCCTCGAATTATACCCTCCGAAATGGTGCTTTGTGTGGTAATCTGGGGCAATATTTGATTTGGAGCTGAATATGATGGAGTTGTTTGGGATACTTGTTGTGGTCTGAAATTTAAGCTTTCAATAACAATATTACACTCGTGATCAATAGGATCTTTATGAAGAGAACAATAAGACTGACCACACTTAGTACAATGGAACGATTCGGAGACTTCAGTTCCACAATGGTAACATACTGGCATTATTTAGACCTTTTTATTTTTATTATTATTATTTTTAAGAAGACGTTACATATGATATAAAATTCAACATTAATAATATTAAGTTGAGATAAATGGTATTTTTGGAATTCTGTTTTTTTAAACAAATTCCAATAGATCGTTTTATTCAGTGATTTCTCCACCCTTCTTAATTACCATAAAATAATTAAACGACAATTTACCTATTTAATTATATAAAGTAATTAAAAACAGATGTGATTATTACGGAGAAAAATACAGTTTATTGCCCAACATGCGAACATAATGTTGTTTTAAGAAGGAAGAATTTTGAACATGCCTACCACGAAATCCTTTGCTTCTCCGTCGTCCTAACAGCAGGTTTAGGCTTTATACTCTATTTAATCTTGAAATATAGCAAGCCAAAAAACAGTTGCCCAAATTGCGAGGCACAGTTCGATCTTAACAATCTTCCAGATATTAAAATTCTTGAAAAAGAGATTACAAACTAGCATTTACTTAACTTTCATTTCGTTTTTGCATCGAGGGCAAATTAGATCCCTTTCTGATAGTTCTTTTTTCATTATTGTCTTTTTGTATTTACATTTTGGTTTAGAGCATATAAGAACAAATTTCGTTAAATTTATTGATTCAATTTCACTTTTCTTCTTTATTGGCTGAGTCTTAGGTTTTTTTGTTGATCTTGCCTCTTCTTTTTTCTCAGTTTTTTTAACAGTTCCTTCTGGTTTTATCCACTTATCTAATCCCAATTTAGAGTCACTTCATCATCTTCGAAAGTTTAATTTCCACATTATAAAAATAAAGTAATTGCTCACAATTTATAACTCTCAGTAATTAATATAAAAAGAATAAAAAAAAATGTTTCTAATCGACACTCAAAATTAATAGGTTTGAACCTTTCCGCTAATTAAACGCTTCCGTAAGTCAATAAAGTACTCCTTGGTTAACATCTCTTCAGTAACTTCTTTAGCTGTTTTTTCAATGCTTGCAAAGTTTACATTTTCAGCAGGGATTAGTTCTATTGAATTCACCCAAGGATCAGTAATTGGTCGTCCAATCTGGGAAAGTAATTTAACATGTACTTCTAAAATGTCCCCTTCTCCTCTTTTATAGATTTCTCTACTCATTTCTGAGCCTAGAATATTATACAATTTACCTACATGGTTTATTGGGTTTTTTCCACAAACCGCTTCTAAACTCATCGGTCTACAAGGAGTAATCAAACCATTAGATCGGTTACCTCTTCCTACTGCACCATCGTCTCCCGCTTCAGCTGAAGTTCCCGTTATTGTAAGATAAAGAATTCCTTTCTCTATTTTATCTCCCACATTTACTTGGCAGGTGACCTCACGCTCGGGGATGATTTTAGCAGCCAAATCTAAAACAGCTTCTTTAATTTGATTTGTGTAATTAATATATTCATCAGCGTCATTGACGTATTTGCTAACCATAGCAGCTGCTACAGTAATTCCTACTTTATTACCGAGTCTTTGCGTCATAACTTTAATATCTTCTCCCGAACCCTTACACTCCTCTTTAAATTTATCTGAGTTAATTAATTTTTCAGCTTCTAATGTTATCTTTTCTACATCTGAATAGGGAGCATAACCCACTCCAAAACTCGTATCGTTTGAAAGTGGTATGTCATCTGTGTGGTGGGAATCATCAAAAACTCCAGTTAAGTCTATAGATCCAGGTCGAACGGCATAATCAAATTGGATGTCTCTATTAAG
>JAGXNZ010000288.1 GCA_019894655.1 Promethearchaeota archaeon
AAACAATGTTTATCTAATCGGAGACCTTCCTACGGATATCGAATGTGCAAATAACGCAGGAATTAAGAGTATCGCGTTACTTTCTGGTCATGGTACTAAATTGAGCTTGGAAAAAGCAAACCCAACAATAATCATTCGGGATATAGAGGATATATTAGATATTGACCCTTTCAAAAAATTATTATTAGATTAAACATTATACATCGTTAATAATGTTTAATTTGGAAGAATTTGAAAAAGATCAAGTTCTTTATTCCCTAATTGAGAAACTCAATAAATTACTTGATAAAAATAAGACTGAAAAAGTGAAGGTTATCGTTGAGCAACTTAATAATTTATTAGAACAGCAAGAATCTCAGATCCAAATAACTTATGTTCTAAGCATTTTAGCAGAGCAAGATTCAACACTAATAGGGAAAAACATCTTACAGAATATAGAAAATTTAACTCATTCAACTAATTCCAAAACAAAAGTGAATGCTTTCATAATTGTAGGATTCGTCATGCTTTCAAATATAAACAGCATTGAGTCTTATTTACCAAATTTTGTAGCGAATTTGAAAGATGAGGATAGAGATGTTAGAGATAATATCCATTATTTTCTACATGAAGTTGCAGCAGAACACTCTAACTTAATTTGTAATTATAAAAGTGATTTAATAGATGCTCTAAGCGTTGAAGATAACGAAGAAAATATAGTAGCTTTAATTCAACTCTTAAACAAATGTCTCGATTATAGTTTTGAGAACTTATACGATTTACGAGCGACTATTATATCACTAATTAACAGACTATATAGCAGAGAACAAACAAAATCCTACTCTGAATTATTATCCTATGCAAAATCAGTTTTTCC
Organism: Promethearchaeota archaeon; assembly: GCA_019894655.1. The sequence continues at coordinate 857 of JAGXNZ010000288.1, forward strand.
TTCATTAATTGACTTGATAACACAAGGATTGGATAAAAAGGAGCTCATTAGCGAGATTCAAAACACTTTTCTTATGAAAAAATATAATTTTTCAGAAATTAACAAAAAGACGGGGATACAGCTAAAAGAATTTATCGAAAGTAAGAAGCAAAATGATCAAAAATACAACAAGCTCTATTTTTATAACAAATCGAATGAAAAGGATCCAATCCTATTTTACGAAATGGAAAAAGATAAACTGATTAATATCTTTGAGCAAGACCAGAAAATTTCTAAAAAACAGCTGCTTAAAATCTTTACCACAATTTCAATGGATGAAATAGAATTGAGAAATTTTATAGAAACATTGCAAGAATTAAAACACATCAAGGGGTATTATTCCAAATTAGGGTATTTCTATACCTACGACAACATAAAAGCAGAATTGAATAGAAATTTTCAAGAAAAAGGTATGGTGAATTTAAAAAAATACAATCATTTACCTCAAGATTTTGTTAGTGGAATTATAAAAGATATCTCCAATTCAACCAAACAAGTTTTTTTGCTAGGAAAAAATGATAGCGCTTATTTTTCCTTGAAGAAAATACAACAACAAATTAATACAGAAGCGGCTAAAAATACCTCAATTGATCTGAAAACGTACAGAATGCGGTTATTCGAAAATGATTTCATAAAATTGATAAAAAATCTACCACAAGGGTATTTAACTAATTTTCGAAAAGGTACGCAATGGCTTACAAATGTTGGATTATCTAAAGTCAAAAAAGATATTGAGAACTCTAAACTGATAGGCTACTATTCAATTCCAAAGCTTTCCGAAAAATTCAAGGTTAGTAAAGCGCTAATAGTTGAAATTTTGGAACAATTTGTTGATACTAGGAGCGGGATTTATGATAATAATAGAGAAACATTCTACTTTTCTAAGTTCTTAAACCAAAGAATAGAAAAAATTAATAGTATTCAATCAACGAATGAGAAACAAAGAAAAATAAAATTACTGGCTGAAGAATTAAATATCGAGAAAAACCATATTCTTTCAGCATTGGACGAAAATTTAAAACTCATTGGTAAAGAGATACTCGGAAAAGAGCTAATCAGTGTCACCGAATATACAGAAAAAACAGGTATGACTTACGAGGATTTTTTAAAATTCATTAATACTTTAGGTTTGAACTATTTTAAAAAAGGAGAACACCTTATTTTTAACGAAGTCAAGATCGAAGAATCAAAAAAAGCTATAAGATTGATGTTGATAGATAAATCTAAATCTGAGAATGTGATTCACTTAGGAGATATAGATGTAACATCTAGTATTGTTGAAGATTTGCTAAAGGAGCTCCAAAATGATGAAAAAATTAAAGGAATTTTTTATAGTCATGAAGGAGAGTTAGCATTTTACACTGAAAAAGGAGTAGAAAATTTAATGTTAGAAAATAGTTTTATGTTTTCATTCTACGATTTTTTTTATGGGAAGATTTTAGATGATAAGGATATAAAGGTTTTAACATCTATTTTTACTGATTTATTAAGTAAAAATCAGTTGAAAGGAACTTTTGATAAAGATACGTTAACATTTGCTAGTTCTGATGTAATATTTGCACAAGATTATAATAAAGTTTTGTTTCAATTCGAGAAAATGGTAAATACATATATTAAAACCTTCAATACTGAATTTGAAAAAATAAAAAAAATTTTAACAAAACACAGTGCGATATTCCCTCAAGAAATTACAAAGATCCAGGGGGGAATAGATACGATTAATGAGAAATATGTTCACTGGAGAAATGGTTTAGAAGCGTTCGTGAGAAAAGCTAACGCAACGCTTTTAAATAAGCAGGGTTTTACGCTTAAAAAGTACAAATCTCTTTCAATATCAAACGAAAAAAAAGATGATGTAAAATTCTTTGAGGAAGATCCTGAAGTTATAGATTTAATCTCAAATTTTAAAAGGTGGGTTAAGTTATTCAACGAATTAGAGCTTAAATATGGAAATGTCATTTTCTACCAAAAAAGATTAATTATCAAAGAGGAAAATAAAGAAGATCGCAAAATGTTAGAAGAATTACTGTCTAAATTACATCTTGTCTAATATTAAAATAAGTATAGGAAATTATTTCCTACTGTCTTCAATTTGAGAGATTACATCGTCAATAACGATTTTCTGGTTTGATCTAATTTTATAGCTTTTAGGAGAATACTTGCCGTTCATCTCTAAGATTCCTTCCTTTTCTAAAAAATTAAGAGATCTCCAAATAAAATTAATTTTTGATCGGTTTGAGGCCTTAATATTATTACATCTTCTAATACTTTTAGTAGTAACCATATTGATGTTATTATCTATTAGTTTGTTTATTGCTTCTAGAGTTTCCCGTAAGTTTCTTGAAAGAAAATCCATAGAATCCTCGCTCACTAAAAAAAGTTTTTTATTATTAGTGTATTAACTTATACTTTTTTATTTAAAAAGTTTTATTCTACTGATATAATAACGCTCAGTAAGGTTAGTGTGCTAGAACTTTAAAAGATCTCTGGAAAAATGAACAAAATAAGATAAGTTTTCTAATGGCGGAAAACACGCTTACCACAAAAAACTAATGCACAATTTAATTCGTCAGCTCGCTTAATAACCATCGCGTCCCTCATAGAACCCCCCGGATTGATTACAGAACTCGCACCTACATTTACTGCAGCTTCTAAACCATCAGGAAAAGGGAAGAATGAATCTGTTCCCATAACAGAATTCTTCAATTCCTCTTCGTGGCCGAATTCTTTTGCTTTTTGTGCTGCTAATTTTACCACATGCACTCGACTTTGCTGACCAGCACCTATGCCTATAGTGTAAACTCCATTATCGTACATTTGAGCAAAACAAGCGGAATTAGATTTTGTCCACTTAGAAACCTTATATGCAAAGATTAAAGCCTCCTTTTCTTGCTCAGTTACTTGTTTTTTGCTCACAACATTCCATTCCTTGATAACAGGCTTAAAGTCATATTCTTGAACTAATATCCCACCTAATACCCCCCTAATTTCGTATTTTTCGTAGATTAAATCTCGTTTGTTTAGTAAGTCTCCAAATTCTAATATTCTCATGTTTTGTTTTTGCTTCAATATCTCTAATGCTTCAGTTTCAAAAGAAGGTGCCATTAGAACTTCAACAAAAATATTTTCTTTATTCACTATGAAGTCAGCTGCATCAGTGGTTAATTCTTTGTTTATACCCCATATTCCTCCAAAAGCTGAAAGGGGATCTGTCTTAAACGCCATTTTAATAGACATTAGTTGATCTGACTTATCGATCGCAATCCCGTTAGGGCTAGTATGCTTTAAAATCGCAGTTATATGCTGATGTTTATCAAAATCCATTAGCATTTGAATACAAGCATCAATATCTAAGTAATTATTGAAGGATATCTCCTTTCCTCCAAGTTGATTTAAGTTATGAAGACCGTAATTACATGAGAGGTTTCTGTAATATGCTGCGGCTTGATCCCAGTTTTCTCCGTAACGACAATCTTGCATTTTCTCATAAGCATTGAAGATATAGGGTTTCATAATTTGATCGGGGCTGTAATAACTTTGTAAATAATTCGAAATTGCGGCATTATAATCGGCCATTATAGCAAATACTTCTTGGGCTAAAGTTGCCCTAGTATTATCGCTAATTCCCCCTACTTCCTTTAATTCAGTAAGAATTTTGGCGTAATGCTTAGAATTAGCAACAACTATTACATCCGGAAAATTCTTCGCTGCAGCTCTTATCATTGTTGGACCCCCGATATCAATCATTTCTAAGGCTTCAGTTAAAGTGATACCTGGCTTTGTAATAGCCTCCTTGAATTGATATAAATTACATACTACCATATCAATAGATGGTATGTTGTATTTTATAGCATCCTCAACATCTTTTTCATTATTCCGTCGATATAATATACCCCCCTCAATTTTAGGATGGAGAGTTTTTACTCTACCGTCAAACATCTCTGGAGAGTTAGTGTAATCTGAAATTCTTTCAAACTCTATATGATTTTTTTTTAAAAGTTCTCCAGTTCCTCCTGTGGAAAGTATCTTAATGCCGAACATCGCTAATGATCTCACAAAATCAACAATATTCTCTTTATCGAAAACACTTACGATAGCCCTTTCAATTTTCTTCATTTTTAATCAATTAATTTTATTAGATTAATAATTTCAACAAAATGCATACCATATCAAAGCAAAATTCTGTTTTAAGTTAATTAATGGTGATTTAATAAAAGATACAATAGTGCTATGGAATTGAAGATACACAAGTAACAAGGATAGTTAATATCGGCTTAGTAAATTGTGGGGTTTTGACTCTCTCTGTCCCGAAAATGATACAATACCAACTTTTGCTTTTTTCATTTCTGTGATACTTTTAGCTCCTACGTATATCATACCATTCAATAACCCCTCTTTCAATGAAAGCAAAACGCCATCCATATCTCCGACAAATGGAACATAATCACTTACTCCTTCAGGGAGCATCTTTGAGCCTTCAGTGTATCGATCTGAAATATATCCCGATGTTCTCGCCTCTTTGGAGCCCATTCCTCTATATATTTTAACTTTTCTCCCTTGTATAGTATCAACATATCCAGGACTTTCTGTTGAACCCGCGAAGAAATGTCCAGACATGATTAAGTCAGCACCAGCAGTGAAAGCTTTAGGTAAATCTCCAGGATTTTTAAATCCACCATCTGCTACTAAACTGATTTTTGTGTTGTAATCCACTAGAGCATCAGCAACCTGAGCAGTAGCAAAAAGGGTAGGCGCCCCAACGCCAGTTTGAATGGAAGTCGTGCAGATTGAACCAGAACCCATCCCTACCTTTATACCGATAAACTTATCCTCGTCAAAATCGCCTTTAGTAAGTAGGTGTTCAGCTGCTTCGTAAGTTCCAATATTCCCTAATACAAAGTTAGAATCTAAGAAATCCATGAGTTTTTTAGTTCCTTTAATGTCTGATGTTTTATAGAAATCTGCTACATCTATAAAGAAGATATCTACATAATTTTCAATTTCTTTTAATAACTCTTGAGCGTGAGTTGATTCTGGGAATTTAGGAGATAGTGCTAAAGCGCATATCAAGTGTCCCTCACTATCCATTGAAGCTAAAGGAAATTCTGGTGCTAAATCCTTTTTAGTTATTAATCCCTTCAAGTTACCAGTTTTGTCAATTATAGGTAGTTTCTCCTTTCTCGAATCAAAAAGGATTTCAAGGGCTTTTTCTCTTGACGCTCCTGGCTCGATAGAAATTACTTCTTTCGTCATGAAATTCTTTACTTTACCATTGTTGATATCTTCTTCTGAGAATGGGATGTCTCTTTTCGTGAAAATCCCGCAAACCTTTTTCTCCTCGTTTACTACCACAATTCCACTAATGTTATAGTTTTCCATCATAAACTTTGCTTTTACAACTGGTTCATCTGGGAAAATTGTAGCAACATCATCAATTACGAAGGATCTTGCTCTTTTCACTATCCGTACCATCTCTAATTGCCGTTCAAAGGGACAATTACGATGCAAAACTCCCAAGCCTCCCATAAGAGCCATTTTAATCGCCATTAATTCCTCAGTAACTGTGTCCATTGCGGCCGACATAACAGGTAAATTGAATTTGTATGGACCTAACTGAGAAGACATATCAACATCAGTTGGTTCAAAATTGGTATATCCTGGTTGAATGAGGACATCGTCAAATGTGGCAATTAAATCGTTATAGTGAACTTTACTTCTGTAATAATCTGTCATTTTTTTGCACGGTTAAAATTGTATTTTAAGGGCATATATGATAAATATTATTCTTAACATTGAACTTTAAGTATTAGTAATATAGACAATTTTTATTTTAAAATTTTAGGTATTTAGTCTATTGAAAATATATATTTTTGCTTAGCATTTTATTATTCCATTAAAGAGATAAATAAGAGAAGGAACTGGATTACATTTGGGTTAAATTTTTTCGGGGCGAATTTTTTATTTTTGGATCATTGATGTAGGAATCTAGTGTCTTAATGAAGGCATTTCTATCGATTTTAATGTTTAAGGATTCCAAAGACGTATAATTACTTACATGATCGTTGAACACTTGGGAGGAAACATTTTCTCCTAAATTAGCAATAATTTCTCGTTCTTCAATCAGATTTTCTAGAGGGGATAACAATTCAAAATCTCCATTCTTCCATTCCTCCCAAAGAGGAGTATTAGGCATTATGTTTAAAGTTCTAAATCGGAAAATTGTAGGATTTATTTCAGTTAGAACTCTTGCTGTTCCTTTAATGTGTTCCTCTGATAATTTTTTCCCTCCTAAACCTAACATTACATACAAACTTAATTTTATCCCTGAATTTAACACCCTTTTTCCAGCTTCAATAATTGATTTTGGACTTGTCCCCTTTTTCATAATTCGTAAAATTTCGCTACTTCCACTTTCTAATCCCATGTATACGATATCTAATCCCGCTTCTGCTAGTTGGCTTAATTCTTCGTCTGTTTTCCTTAGAATGTCTAAGGCTTTTGCGTAACAGCTCACGCGTGGTACATTTTTCATTCTTAGTCTAATATATTCAATTATTCTTACGAGATAATCTGTAGGTGCCGAAGTTGGATTACCCCCAGCTAAAAAAACGGGATATCCGTGATAATTTTTTTCAGCATAGAGATCTATATCCTTCAATACGTCTTCAAGTGGGCGTATTGCATAATCTTGAGTAGTTCCATACATTCCTTTATATGTTCCGCAAAAACGACACTTATTCCAATTACAGCCTCCAGTGACAGCAATAAGTACGCTATATGCTTCTACAGGGGGTCTAATTACTATCTGACTAGGAGGGGCTTTAAAAACCATAATAATTCTTAAAATTTCGTTATAGAAATAACTATTGTTATTTATAATAGGACTGAGTTATTCTAAGCATTTTAAGAATAAAGATTTAAGCATTATAATTTAATGTTAAATTGATAAAATTCTTTTTTTAGGATTAATTTTAATTGATATTAGTTTAAATAATAATTTATTCGTAATAAAATTCGGTATTTATATTGATAGGAACGCACACTCAAGGAAAAAACATATTATTTACATTAAAAACGGTTATAGTAGGTCCTCCGAGTGTGGGTAAAACGTGTCTTTTTAACCGCTTTTGTTTTAATTCCTTTAATTTTGATACATCTCTTACGATTGGAGTAAATTTTCATTCAATAGATTTAAAAATTCGGAATATAGATGAAACGGACAACTCTAAAGAAACTTATAATGTCCTCTCTATTTTCGATTTTGGAGGTCAAGAAAGATTTAAGGCACTACTCCCAAAATTTCTTGGTGGAGCAAATGGTGTTTTATTAGTTTTTGATTTAACAAGTAAAAATTCATTTGAACATTTAAACTTCTGGTATGACCAGGTATTAGAGCATGCTAATGGCTTAAATCTCCCAAAAATATTAGTTGGAAGTAAAAGCGACTTATTATCATCTTCTGTCATAGATAACCTTGTTCCAGAAGAAGATATACGTAATTTTATCCAAGAAAAGAATATAGATGTGTATTTTAGAACTTCTGCCCTAGAAAACCAAAATGTAGTGACTGTATTCAAAGAGCTAAATAACTTGATGCTGAAACATCAAAATACTCGCTATATTGTAGTTTGAGAGAATGTTTATTACAAGATCAAAAACTTCTCATATACAGATAATCGGAGAACTCATTGAAGAATAATTTCTGATTTTTATTAAGGTCGGGATAAATATTTTTAAGCGTTGCTTTAGCTTGGCTTATTAGATTCTTTGAAAAGTGTTCTGCTATTATTACAGCGTTAGTATCTGTAAAAATATTCTCTACAGTCTTTACATCGTCTTTAGTTGGATTTTGAACGGTATAGATTTCATTCAGAGTTTTGGATTGTTCCTCATCAGTATTTTGAACAGCAAATATGTATATTATTTTTTTCTTTCTTGCTTTAATATCACTGTTTAAGTCAATTATATCATCGCGAATCGCAAATGCTTGACCCATTAGGTTCATAGCTTTACTTAATGGATTTATTTGATAGTGGTTATTTCCTTTAGCTAAAATTGCTCCAATTTTTACGGATTTTTCCAGTAAACTTGCTCTTTGCATTTCTGCAATTATTAGATATTGTTCCAAGGACATTGTTATGTTGTGGTAATTCATATATTCTTCGATAATCTGTCCTTTCATTAAATTATCCATTGCTGCAGTATACTCGTTTATAGCTGAAAGTTTTAAATTTTCAGAAAATTTTGAGCTTTTAATAACATTTAAGCCTAGAAGGTAACCTTGTGTTCCACCTAAAACACTCATGTCTCGACCATACATCTGGATTATTTCATTCTTATTGCGTATTTCTAAATTATCATAAACCTTGTTTAATTCATTTTTAAGTTGGACGTGAAATGTTGGTTTACTCCTTCTTTCATCATCATCGTCCAAGAGATCGTCATGAATCAAGTGACCACTATGCAAAAGCTCAACCGCTAAAGAAATCTTTCGAATTTGATCTATTTGATTATCTAAATTTATAGGATTTACAATTCCAACAAATGCGGCAATTAAAAGAATAGGGTGTAATCTCTTAGCCTTTTTATTAATAATAAACTCCTGAAGCTGAGCATAGAAATCCTTCAGTAAAATTTCAGTTTCATTTTCATTTAAGTAAGCGAAGTATTCTATTAATTCCTTATCTATAGCCTCTTTTTCAGCTTTAAGAAATTCTTCTATCATTTTTGATCACCATTTCTGTTTATCTAATTCGTATTAATAATAATTGAATTAAGATATAATTATTTGTGTAAACAAGATTTTTATAATTGTTTTTACATTATTAGTTAATTCTGAATAAAAATATAAAGAGAGTGAATTTTAAATTGCTACTTGCGGTTATATCCGATTCTCACGATCATCGTGATAATATTCTAAAAGCTGTTTCTATAATAAATGAAAAGAATGTTGAAGCTCTTATACATTGCGGGGATTTTGTTGCTCCCTTTGTCAAAAAATGGTTTGATAAGCTAAACGATTCAATAAAAAATCAATTTTTTGGTGTTTTTGGGAACAATGATGGAGAACGATTGTATTTAAAACAAATTCTGGGACAAATATGTGTTTTTGCTCAAAACAGTAATGAACAGATAATAGAGTTAGGTGGAAAGCGAATTTATGTTTCTCACATGCCAAAAAAAGAAATTATTGATGCTTTAGCGAATTCGGGCATGTTTGACATTATAATTTCAGGACATACGCATTCGATGGTTAATAGAAAACATAAAGATGTTCTAATACTTAATCCAGGTGAACTTTGCGGATATCTAACTGATAAACCTACATTTGCGATCATTGATACTGAAACTATGGAAGCAGAGATCATCGAACTGTAATTTCATAGTGATTTCTTAGTTTTCTTAATTTTTTTATAAGAGTAAGGCTTAATCTATATTATTATGAGATTACCTTTAGAAGGAATCCTTGTTATAGATTTAGCGAGAATGCTACCAGGTCCATATGCTTCAATGATATTAGCAGATCTTGGTGCTGAAGTCATTAGGGTAGAGGACCCAAAGTATCCATACGGAAGTCCCCCTCCATTTTTTCAAAAAGGTAGATATCGCGAGAGCGCATTTAATTCAGTTATAATGAGAAATAAAAAATCTATTGCCCTCAATTTAAAGAATGAAGAAGCCCTAGGAATATTTTACAAATTAGTTGAAAAAGCAGATATTATATTGGAAACATTTAGGCCGAAAGTAACGGAGAAATTAAAAGTAGATTACGAAACTCTTTCTAAAATTAATAAATCGATAATATATTGTTCACTAACTGGATACGGTCAATATGGCCCTTACGAACAATTTGCAGGACATGATTTAAATTACATTGGCATTTGTGGAATATTAGACTTAAATAAAGAAAGAGAACTTACTGGAGAAAAAAACCAAGAAAGAAAGCCAGTTCTTCCCGGGGTACAAGCGGCAGATATAGGTGGAGGTTTAGTATCAACTATTGGAATTTTGGGTGCATTAATTGAACGAGATAAAAATCCCAATAAAGAAGGCCAGTATGTAGATATATCGATGACCGACTGCGTTTTTTCATTTATGCCAATGGCAGCGGCTTTTCAGTTTTCTAAAGGATTAAATGACGGTATGACTAAACCAAGAAATCCACTGCACGGTGAAGTCCCCTTCTATTCAATTTATAAAACTAAAGACAACAAATACTTATCTGTCGGTGCGATTGAAGTAAAGTTCTGGCGGGGAGTTTGTATAGGTCTTGGA
>JAGXNZ010000289.1 GCA_019894655.1 Promethearchaeota archaeon
CCATCCTTTAATTTATCGAAGTTTTCCTTGGTAGGTTGAATCACATGCTTACATCCAGTAGCTGTTAAAATAATGTCCGCATAAGGTAATGTCACTTCAATAGGCATCACATTATAGCCCGCAAATTTTGCTTGTAACGCTTTTATGGGATCAATCTCAGTTACCGTTACATTAGCCCCTAATCCTCTAGCTCTTAGGGCCATTCCACCTGAACAATGTCCATATCCTGCAATTACAACATTTTTCCCAGCAAATAGCACATGCATTCCATAAATTGCAGCTACTATTCCTTGACCAGTACCTAATTCATTATCAAATTGATTTTTGCATCGAGCATCATTTACCGGAAAGAGAGGGACTTTCAAATCCCCTGCGGCATCCATTGCTCTAAAACGTTTCACACCAGTTGTGGTTTCCTCTTGACAGCCAATAAGAATTCCCTCCGTAATTAATTCTGGAAATTCTTTATGTGCAGTTACAATCATATCTGCACCATCATCAATTAAAATGTTAGGCTTTGCTTTTAAACACTCACGAATACACCAATAAAATTCCTCATCTGTATTACCATGCCACGCAAATGTATTAATTCCCTCTTTAACCATAGCTGCCGCTACATCATCTTGAGTTGATAGGGGATTACTTCCACATAACCAAACTTCAGCGCCTCCTGCCTTTAAAGTTCTAGCAAGATTAGCGGTTTCTTTAGTTATATGAAGACAACCCGCAATAGTGACTCCCTCTAACGGTTTTTCTTTGGCGAACCGTTCTCGAATTGTTTTAGAAGTAACAGGCATTTTAGACTCAGCAAAATATATTGCTTCTTTCCCTTTTTCAGCTAAGTTTTCATCTGCAACTTTATAATTTACCATTATAATTCAATTTATAATTTTTTGTTAATAAAATAATTAATTTAAACATCAATTTAAATATATTAATGGTTAAAGAGTAAAAATAAACCTAAGAATATTAACATTTAAATAATAAAAAGTTTATTATGTTCTTATGACCGAAGCTAATGATGAATTTAAAAGCAGTAATCTTATAAAAAGTTTCAATACTAAAACCAAATATGCTATAACCAAGCTTACACAGATTTCAGGCTTATCTAGACAAACAATTAAAAAACGATTTGATGATCTGGTGATAGAAAAAATAATTAGTAATTTCACAATTAATATTAATCCGAATATTCTTCCCAGTAATTTAAAGTATGTATTGTTAGAGATAAAAACCAACCCCAACGAACCAGAACTTTTAGAAAATTTGTTAAAAATCTCCCAGTTAAAAATTCTTGATGGAATTTTAGGAGAATATTCTCTATTTGCTTTACTCATTTTTCATTCACCTGAGGAGTATTACCATATTTTAAGTACAATAGATAATATTATGGCTCAATCTTATTTTAAGAAGTATCAAATAATCGAGACAATTAAAGTGTTCAAGACTAATGGAATTGAGCTGTACGGCAAAGAAATTGATCCAAATTTCGAACTTGATAGCATTGATTATGTAATTTTAAAAATAATGCAAGAAAACCAGAATTTAAAACCAATCTCGACTTATGAGATTAAGGATATAATTAAAGAGAAGTACAAAGATTTTTTAATCGAAATGAACAGACAAGAAATCTCCCAATCTACAATTCACAATAGAATTAAAAAGCTTGAAAACAAGAATGTAATTCTTAACTATGCGCTTAACTTTTGTCCGAAAAAGATTGGGTTTAGAGGAAAATATCTCGTAAGAATTAAACCTAAGGATCCATCGAAATATAATGAAATCGCCTTAACCTTAGAAAAAAATAGGTTTATAACCGATCTTTTCAGGATAGGGGAACAACATGGTCTATTTGCGATAGTTCGGGTTAAAAAAGTAGAAGACTACGCAGAATTCATAAAAGATCTGTACCAATCCGATGAAATTGAAGATACGCTAACCAGCTTCGTATTGGATGAACTGAAGATTTATACGAACTTTGTAATCTGAAAAAATTTCAAATCTCAAGTTCATTTTTATCACTCTCTATTGATTTATATTTCATTTCAATTACATTTTTTTTATTAAGATTATTATTAGTATTATAGATTAAATAAAATCATATCCTTACGAGGAGTTTAATAATTTTTCGAGATATGAACGAATTCATTAAGGAACCTAGTCATAGGAAAATTGCTATAATAGATGTAGAAACAACGGACATTAAAAACGAAGGTTGTATCATCGAGATAGGTATTGTTGAACTCGATTTAGTAACTGGGGCAACTCGAATATTGTTTGATTCATTGGTAAAGGAATTACCATTTGGAGATATTCACAGAAACGCATGGATTTTCAACAATTCTGATTTAAAATTCGAAGATATTGTCACTGCACCTAGTTTAGATCATGTGAAAAGCGAAATCCAAGACATTTTAAATCTATATTCATTAACAGCGTACAATACAGCTTTTGATTTTGGATTTATGGAATCAAGGGGATTTATTATAAAAAAGGATATCCCAGATATTATGGCAGTAGCGAAAGAAGCATGTAAAATTATTTATGCAAAGGGAGGTTATAAAAATCCAAAGATGCAGGAAGCTTGGGATAATTTTTTTCCCAACACTAATTATAGAGAGGCACATCGAGCAGTTGACGATGCAATTCATGAAGCTAGAATACTGTTTGAAATGTATAGGCGAGGAGATTATAAAATTGAACTGTAGTAACGCTACTTTCTTAATTTAAACTCGAAGTTGTATTAATAACAAGGTCGGAACGCAAATTGGTATTAAATAGGCGAAATAAATTAATTTAATTACATAAGAATAATATCTTTAATTGAAAGATATGAGTTATTTTTTTGAATTAATTGCTAAAAGTGTAGGGTTTTCAAGAGTAGGGAGAATTGTTTGCTCAAAAAAAGCTAAAAGGTTTATTTCAACCCCAAACATTATTATTCCGATGAAAAAAAGTTTAATGATCGATTTAAACTTTCTTGAGGAATTTGAAGATCATGAGATCTTTTTAATTATAAAAGATTTTTATCTTAAAATTGGTTTCTTACGAGAAAAATTTAAAGAGACTGGTTTTATTTATACACATAATGGTTTAATGGAATCTTTTAAGAAAACTCTTGCAAATAATATTGATATTTTTACAGAAGATAATATTATCCCATCTATTCCATTCAATATTCCTACAACAGTTATAAATAAAGAATTTGCTGAAGAAGAAATTAACAATTTTATCCTAGAATCTAACCTGATCTTACGACAATACAGGAATTTAGATTTTGGGTTATCTATTAGAATTTATGATTATTATGAACTAATTGATCTATACATTCCTTTAATTAAGGATAGTGAAAACGTAAGAATATTAAATTTAGTAGATCTCTTTGACAATTTTAGTAATTTCAGGAATATTTTAAAAGTAATAATTAAAATCAAAAAAGAGCTTGATAATAATTTAGTGTTGATGGTTTCTGGTAGAATTATCCCAAAATTTTATCCGATTTTAATATATTTGGGGATCGATTTAATCGATTGCTCCTTTTTGTTATATTTATCTGCTGAAAATTTCTATGATACAATAGAATATATGCTTCCAATTTACAAGATTAAATATTTTCCGTGCCCATGTACGATTTGTAAGAAGAAATTAAGATTTAATCTCACTGAGAAGTATTCTTCTGAAAAAACCAAGCAGTTAACTCTTCATAACATTATCTCAGCATATACTTATATGAATAAAATCAAGTTATATATGAGAATGGAAGATTTTCGGGGTTTTATTGAAAAATCCTCATATGACGACATGAATATAATTTCTACATTGAAAGTGCTTGATAATCAATATTTCAACATTTTGAAATATGAAACCCCCTTAGTTCAAATAAATAAAGTGGTTAATTGCCATAACGCATTATCATATAATAGACCAGATTTCCAAGAATTTCGGGAGAGATTGATTAAAAGATTCACGCCTGAATCATGGACAAAGTTGATCATTATCCTGCCATGTTCTGCAAAAAAACCATACTCTGAATCGAAATCTCATAAAAAATTTCATGGCGTAATCAGGAAGTATCGTGATTTTCCTGATTTCCAGGAAATTATTTTAACATCTCCTTTAGGGGCTATTCCAAGACAACTAGAAGATATTTATCCCGTGAATTCATATGATATTTCTGTGACTGGGGAATGGGATACCGAAGAAATTAAAATTGCTTCAAATATGCTTATCTCGCTTTTGGAAAAATTTGACGAGAGCATACCTATATTGTGTCATGTAAAAGAATCAGGATACTTTAAAATCATCGAGAACGCTCGTTCAAAAATAAAGAATAAAATCTTCTTTACTGAGGCTAAGAATAAACTTACAAGCAATGAATCCTTGCTTTCTTTAGAAGAGAGAATAGGTGAACTTAAAGATTCATACATTCAAGATGATCTTATTCCTGAAAATAATAAAAACTTCCTAAAAACCTTAACTCGCAAGTTTTTTAAAATTATTGATTATCAATTTGGACCTAATACAGGCAAAAAAATATTTTACAATGGAATTAGAACTTGGAGAAACGACAAGAGTCATCAAATAGAAATAAGCGACTTGTTAACTCGAGAAAAACTGGGTAAATTTAATTCTAATTCTGGACAAATAGAATTAAATCTTATAGGAGCAAATAGAATGTTGCCTTTAAGCGAAAATTCGAATTATATAGTATTTGATGGCCATAAAATTAATGGGAATACCTTATTTCGCCCAGGGGTGATCAGTTTTAGTCCAAACCTCGTTCCAAAAGATAATGCAATGATTTTTGATAAAAATAAAGAAAAAATTATAGGATTAGGAAGCTTAATCGTTGGATCGAAATATATAAAAAATTCAAAAACGGGGAAAATTGCGAATGTCTACGAAAAAATTTAATGATAATAACTTCATCGTTGAAAAAATAAAAAATTTTAGATCAAAGGCTATTAAGAAGAACTATATCTACGAGGAAAAGCAATTAAATAAACCAATCAGTTTTTGGATAAAGGAAGATCGTTTACTTAAGAAAAAAGGAAAAGAGTTCACAATTATATTAAGAACAAGAGGCTGTAGCTGGGCACTAGGCCCTGGCGGTGGATGTTCTATGTGTGGATATATCCAAGATTCTACTATTGAAAAAATCGATCAAAATCATATAAAAAATCAAATTGATTTCGCTTTTCAAGAAAAAATCTCAGAAATAATCAAAGATGAAGAAGATTATGTATTAAAGATTTATAATTCCGGAAGTTTCTTTGATGATGATGAAATTTCTGAAGGCACACGTGATTACATTTACAAGAAGATAGCAAAGACACCGAAGATTAGAGAAGTCGTTATAGAGTCTCGAGTGGATTATGTTACTCGAGAAAACCTAACACAAATGAAAAGTGCTTTAAATAACATATATATAGAGGTCGCAATCGGTTTGGAAACCGTAAACGATCACATTAGAAATGTTTACATAAATAAGGGTTTATTTTTTAAAGATTTCTTAGAAGTTATTCATCTTTGTAAAAATTATGGTATAGGCGTGAGAGCATACTTACTGTTTAAACCTCCTTTTCTAAATGAGCAATCTGCTATCGACGATTGCGTTAGTTCTATTCTCAAATTAGCAGAACTAAAGGTCAATACTATTTCAATTAACCCCCTCAATATCCAAAAAAATACTCTAACCGAGTATTTATTTTATCAAAATAGATACCGCCCTCCTTGGTTCTATTCTTTGTTCAAATGCATTGTCAAGGCGTGTCATGAAAGAGATATACTAAAAGAAGTGAGGATCATATCATCTCCTTCTGGCGCAGGTTCTAAACGAGGAATTCATAATTGTTTAAAAAGGGAATGTAATGAAATTTTCTTAACGAAATTAAAAAATTTCGTTTTAACTCAGGATATTAAATTCTTAATAAGAAGCGATAAAGATTATTCATGCGACTGTCTTGTGAAATATCAACTTCAAAAACGCTATATTTAGTATTTAAAACCAGATATCAATTTAGAATTAAAAACATCACGAAAAATTTTTCTATCATTCTTATTCCCACAAATTAACATCTTAATGCTCACTACTACTAAAAAATTCATTAAAATATTTCTATTTAAACAATAGGTATATTTAAATATTATTCACCAATTCACTATTCTATATTTTAAATAATATTAGGGTCGTTGTTTGCAGTATATCAAGTTAAATCTGTATTATCTCGGAGAATCGAAAAAGCATAGAATTTTTAGAGCAAAAAAATGGGAAACAAGTTTAGAAAAGATAATAAATAGACCTGTTTTTACTGAAGGATTTGACGAGATTGGTAAAATTAGAGAGATCTTTGGCCCTGTAAAATTACCATTCATTTCGATGAAAATTACTCCAAAGAAGGAATTTAATCCAAATGACAATTTTTATGCGAAAATGAAATAAACACTAGCTTTCAATAAAAAAAAGATATTAAATAGGTGTTATTTATTTCAAGTTGGAACCAAAGCGGTGATTTCGTAGAAGAAAATACTAATTATGATCATACTAATTGTAGTGAATGTGGCGAAAATATATTATTTGATGAAAATAGAGGTCTATTAGTTTGTGAAATATGTGGACTAGTTCACTCCGAAAAACATATAGACCAGGGTCCAGAATGGCGCGCTTTTGATTCAGATCAGAAAAAGAAGAGAACAAGAACTGGAGCTCCAATGACTTTGATGATCCATGACAAAGGACTCAGTACAATGATTGACTGGAAGAATAAAGATATCTTTGGCAAAGAAATCTCTGCAAAAATCAGAGGTCAAATATATCGCTTGCGAAAGTGGCAGAGCCGTATCCGCGTGTCAGATGCCACTGAAAGAAACTTAACCTTTGCATTAAGTGAATTAGATAGAATGGCGTCAAATCTGGATCTGCAGAAAAATCTACGCGAGTGTTCCGCGAAAATTTATAGAGATGCTGTCGAAGCTCACTTAATTAGGGGGCGGAGCATTGAAGGAGTTGCTGCTGCAAGTCTATATGCAGCTTGTAGGATGTATAAGGTCCCACGCACTCTAAATGAGATTGCAGAAGTAGCGAGAGTTAACAAAAAAGAAATAGGGCGCTCCTATAGGTTTATCTCACGAGAGTTAGTACTTAATTTAAATCCAACAAAACCCTTAGATTTTCTAACTCGCTTTGTTTCAGAACTTGAATTGTCCACTGAGTGTCAGAAAATAGCAAAGAAGGTAATAAAGATGGCAGAATTAAGAGGACTTACCTCAGGGCGCGGTCCAACTGGAGTGTGTGCCGCAGCTATTTATGCCGCGAGTATATTAGCTAAAGAGCGGAGGACTCAACGTGCTATAGCTAAGACATCTCAAGTCACAGAAGTAACGGTCAGGAATCGCTTTAATGAGTTGGTGGAACATTTAGATTTGGGAATTAAAGGAAAAGACACAAAATGTTACTAATAACAAGCAGAACCCTATTCCTTTTGATTTAATCCGATTTTTCTATATTAAATACTTAAATTTGAATATTATCACGATATCACTCATTATTAAAAACTTGTTTTTTCGATTTTATTCTATAAATCAGTTGATTTTAATAGGTCACTTGTTATGAAACAAGAAAATATTAGATTAATTAATCAAATTGAGGTTAATTATTTTTTACATCGGATTAAAAATAACTTTCCTAACTTTGTTGCGGGCGTTATCACTGATAAAAATGGATTCACAATAGGGGCAGATATCTCAAAACGACTCTGGATTCACGAGAATAAATTAGCATTGTGGGCGATCTCGAAGAATAAAGAGAATAAAGAATTAATCGATGATCCAAATTTGGTCCAACTAAAGTTCGATATAGATAAAGGGAAAAAGTTTAAACTATTTATTTTACTCGAAAAATCGAAATACAACAAAAGTGGTAAAAGCGAATTAAAAAATTTAATCCGAGGACAGGAACTTTTCTAATTCTGTGTAGAGCGCATTAATAATTAAAGTGAATTAAATTTTTATAGATTAACTTTTATTTTTATATTAAAAAGAGTGAGTGGAGTTTACTTTAAATAAATTCTTATTAAAATAATAAGACCATTCTCGAAGAAGGATTATCGCTCAAAAAGTAGGAGTATTCAAATGAGTTATTCTAATGACGAACGCATTTTAAAGAAAATACTTAAAGAAATTATTAATAGCACCCCAGGTTTAAAATATGCTATAATCATAGATGATACAGGGATTACAATAATGAG
>JAGXNZ010000290.1 GCA_019894655.1 Promethearchaeota archaeon
GCCGGCAAAAAATTATGCAAGCACTTAATAGTGGGAATCACTAACCCAGATCCCTCTCTGACGAAAGATCACGGCACAAATCCGCATCGAAGTACGCCTGTTGCTAACCCTTTAACATATTATGAGCGATACGTAATGATCAAAGAAGCTTTGTTAGAAGAGGGGCTCAATTTCTCTGAATTTTCAATAGTACCGTTTCCTATTAATGTTCCTGAGTTGCTAAAATATTACGTCCCCATGGATGTGGTGTTCTTCCTCTCGATTTACGATGGTTGGGGAAGACAAAAGAAAGTGTATTTAGAGTCGTTAGGGTTGAAAGTTCATGTTCTATGGGAAGTACCGTTAGAGGAAAAGGGATTGAGTGGAAGCGATATTCGCAATTCAATGCTAAAAGGAGAACCTTGGGAACATTTCTTGCCCACCGCTGTAGTTAAACTCGTAAAAAAATGGGATATCATAACACGAATTAGCGAATTAAGCAAAAAAGAATTTTAATCGATCTCTTTTTTCATATTAATACTACAACCTAAAACTTAGAATTTACAAAAAATCCTTTGTCAAAGTCGTTTAGGTTAATCTGAACTCAAAATTATAATTTATTAGAGATATAGAAGATAATTTCCTCAATTTTCCAAAGAAACTAACGGAATTAAAATAATAAAGTTACTTCCTTTCGAATGATCTCCCGAAACTTTATCTTCGACCCAAATAAAACCATTATAGCTATCTATGATAATTTTAACGAGCGTCAATCCGATGCCCATTCCTTTGGTATATTCGTCTTTTTTGTGCCCTTTTTGAAAAATAATTTCTTTCCTCTCATCAGTGATTCCTATTCCATTGTCAATAAATTCCATTTTTAGAAATTGGACTCCGTCTTTTTCTTCCTTAGCTACATTAATTATTATTTTTTTGATGGAATTTTGGTTATGTTTTATCGCGTTAATTAAAAGATTTTCAAAAATATCGAGTATTAGATCATTTGCTTGCACAAAAAATTGTTTACTGCTGGAAGTGACACTTATTTCAACGCTTTTTTCTTCGTAGCTTTCGTTAATGTATTTAATACATTTTGTTAGTAATTTGCAAATATCAATGGATTTAAGAAGTGGGTTATTAGTATTAATTTCCGACATTCTTCGGACATTTTTAATTAAAAGTTTTGCCCTTACAACTTGATCTCTGATTCTGTTAAGATTAACTTTCACTTCTTTCGCTTTCTCCGGATCTTCTAAAAAAATAGAACATAATTGGGAAGAACCATTAATAACAAAAAGAATATTCGAAATGTCGTGAGTAAATAAATTTTTATAAAAATCAGCTTGATCGTAAGCAGCATGATACTTTTCTTCGGATTCTAATAATTTTTGTTCGGCTATTTTATCTTCAGTAATATCTCGATTTATGCTACCTAACATACATCCCTTACTTGTTTTAATTGAGAAAGGTAGCTGTTGAATACATTGATAGGTGCCATCAGCCTTTTGGATGTCAACTTCTTCTAGCTTATTGAGCCACGGAGCTTTCTCTGTTTTAAAGAAATTTTCAATTGTGGATTGTAAAAGTTCATACGTTTCAGCTGTTTTTTGTTCCTCAGGAATTTGCATAAAAAAAGCATCGCAAATGGGATGTCCTATTATATCTGTTTTTTTAATTCCAAAGATTCTTTCTTGTCCCTTATTCCATTTAATAATAATTCCATTTTCATCTGTGAGAATAACGCCATCTTGCGATTCTTCAAAGAATTTCCGAAACTTTTCCTCGCTTTCTCTAATTTTTTCTTCCCAACTTTTCCTTTCTGAGATGTCTTGAATTATCATTTGGATTAAATTGGCGTCTCCAACTTTCACCATAGCAGTTTGAACTTCTATCCACTTTAAATTAGGGTCTATTAAATTTTTATTCAAAATATCCATTTGAAATTCAAAAGGCTCTGAAAATCCTTTACGGAATAAATCCTTGTATATATTTTTAAGCTTCTTCATATGCATTAAAGGAATAAAATTTAAATCGAGAAAATTTCTACCGATTAAATCGTTTTTACTAATATCTATTAAATACTTGAGTGTGTTTTGATTGAAATCAATAATATCTCCTTTTTCATTTATTAAAATTATCATGTAGGGAGATTTTTCGAACAAGTGACGATATTTTTCTTCTGATTCCATTAATTTTAGTTCAGCTTTCTTACGCGTAGTTATATCTCTTGAAACCAAAAGTATTTTTTCTTCGTTATTTTCTGTTTTAAACATACTTCCTTTAAATCGAATCCAAATCCAATCACCATTTTTATGTTTTATGCGAAAGTCTAAAATAATTTCGTTATATTTTTCTTTATCTTTTAAAACGGTAATAAAATTACTTATATCATCAGGATGTATAAGTCTCCATGCTGATTTTCCAATTAAATCGTTACTTTTATATCCCAAAATGTTCAAGTGAGGTTTCTTATTGATATATTCGTATTTAAATTTTTGATTCACAACACCAATTAAATCGTGTGTGTTTTCCGTGATCAGGCGATATTTTTCTTCAGATTCTTTTAATGCTAATCCAATAGATTTACGCTCGGTGATATCTCTTAAGACGATAGTTCCTTTTAAAACTCCCATGTCGTCATTAAAAGTTTTTCCCGTTGCTTCAATCCAGATAAAATGCCCTTTTTTATGACGAGCTCTTATTTCTATTAAACCTTGACCTTCTTCAATTCCTTTTTTTAAGCTGTGAATTGTTTTTTCAACATCGTCAGGATGTATAAAATCTAATCCAAAACGTCCGATAACTTCTTTTTCTGAATATCCCAGTAACTTCTGTAAAGCTTGACTATTAACGTACTCAATTTCATATTTCTCATTAGTCAATAAAAGTATATCGTTTGCGTTTTCGGAGATTAGACGATATTTTTCTTCTGAATTTTTTAATTCTAATTCAATAGATCTTCGCTTGGTAATATCTCTTAAGACAACAATTCCTTTTAATTCACCCATCTCCTCGGTAAAAGTTTTCCCAGTTGCTTCCATCCACACATAATAGCCTTCTTTGTGTCTGTATCGTATTTCGGTTACCCCCTGACCTTTTTCGATTCCCTTTTTTACGCTAAGAAGTGCCGTTTTTATGTCATCAGGATGGATAAACTCTAATCCAGAGTGACCAATAACTTCTTCTTTTGAATATCCTAATAAATTCTTGAGTGCTTGTTCGTTTACGTATTCGGTTTCGTATGTTTCATTGACCATTATAAGTATATCATTTGCGTTTTCTGAGATCAAACGATACTGCCGTTCCGATTCCTTTAACTTTTTGGTCTTTTCCTCAACTCTTTGCCTTAATTTCTTATTAGCATCTCTTAACATCCCCTGAGATTCTTTTAATTGGTCTTCTAAATGTCTTTTACGCGTTATATCCTCCTTGTATACAAAAACTAAGTCTGGGGGAATAAAATCAGTTTTAATTAATAAAGATTTAACCTCATTTGATATACTGCAAAAATATTTAATTTCTTTTGAAATGGAAGGAGATTTGTCAGTACATTCTTTTAAAACATCTAATATATCAATGTTATCTTTATAAAATTCTGATGCTATAGAACCCAGGTTATTCTTAATTTCTCCTTTCGTTTCTACATAGGCTGCACTATTATAATCAATTAAAAAAAGGTTATTTCGGAGTATTTGCCAAGCATAAATTGGAATTGGGATAGTGTTCAAAAAAGATTTTAATTTTTTTGGTGATTTTATTAACATTTTTGCCAAACTCATGAGAAGACCCTTTATTTTTATATTATTAATTATTTTAAGATTTTAACTTCCAACCCAAAGAACCTTGTTTAGATGTGATTTTCTTAGCTATAAGAAAATCTATTCTAAATTATTATTTAATAATATAAATTTTAAACTTTATACATGTTAGTAGTTATTTGAAATTTTTTTGGTTAAATAGAGTTCTCATTATATCCCATAAATCGCTAAAAGCTCTCACATTATGCAATTTTATAACCTTAAAACTAGTTCTGAAATTGCTTACTAATAAAAAGATAATAAAATTAAAAAGATGAATTTTGGAATTCTTCACATTTCATTTTGAAATTACCTCTTGGATAACCGCATGATGTTTAGTTAAAATCTGGAATAATATAGTTTTAATCAAAATTCTATATATATCGCTCTGAGTTATATTTGGTAAAAAAAATTGGTTGTATTGTGTGCGTCCATTGATCAGTTGAACCAATTTGAGTTATATTTGTCCAATTTAATATAGGATTTGTAATATTGTTATATATTCTAACTGAAACGTTATAGTAACTATGTAACTCTGGATCGGAAATAGAAACATTTATGTCGTAATCGTAAAATTGAGAAACTAAATCGTCACTCTTAGAAGGGGATGCAAAATTGATTTCAGGTTGATAATTCACACCAATAAAAAAGATTTCTATCCAAGTATCAAAATAAAGCACCCCAGGAAAACCAGATGGGTTGAAATCTGCTGCTGATGCAATATTGATTTTTATTGTATTATTATTACCTATATTTCCAGAAGTAATATTAAATTCATGCTCAATATTTCTCCAATTACAGCAATAGCTTCTTTTGAAACTGTTGGACCATCGAAAGTCATTTATAAAAAAATTAAAGAAGAGGGTTCCATAAAATATTGGAGAATTGCTGGATCAGTATCACCCTCCATTGTTCTATTTCTTTATGGCAAAAACATAACTGAATTGTATAGCATGTATACAAGTTTAACCACTTGGAGGGAAATTAAAAGAAGTAGATTTTCTATTATTGTAAAAAATTGGGAGAATTCCTCATTAATTAAAGATACTATCTTGGAAAAAATTCAACTATAATTTATAATGCGCTATCTACAGAGCATTCTGGTATCCTTTTGTCAAGTACTTTCTTTGATCCATTCCAACTTATATTTGGTTTAAAAAAAAATGATGAAATAATCAACGAAATTCTTGATAACAACCAAGACAACCATCTTAACTTATATTAGTATTCTCAAGAACAGATTCTAACGCTCATCTAAAGCTTATTAAAATTTATTCTTACCTTTTTAATATATAAGTAAAAAAATGGTAAAAATAAAATAATAATATATTAGTTATTTCTTCCGTTTGGTATTAAATAAATAAATATTTAGTCTATTTCTATATTATCAAATGAAATTAATACAAAAGTTAAAACAAAAGAAGGAAACTATCAAGGAAAGTTTCTTTAAAAGCGTAATATATAGGGTAATAACAATCCTTCTGGGAATGCTAGTTATATTAATAGTTACAGGAGATTTATTTGCTGCTTTTTCTATTGGATTTGCCACAGAAACAGTTCAATTTATTTATTATTTTTTCTATGAAGCAATCTGGATTCACTATCACGACAAACGATTAAGAATCAAAATTGAAACAACAAGGAAAGTTGATGTTAAATTAGATTTTGATCTACTAAAAGACATTTCTTTTGAATTCTCTAAAACAGATACTTATGCCAAAGAAGCATATGAATCGATTTTATCATTTTTTGAGAATTTAATACAAAACGAGATTTTAGCAGAAATACACGAAGAAATTCAAAGAGACAAGAACTATTTTAAACTAAGACATAAAAATAAGAATTTTATGCGATAATTTCCTAATTGAATCTTAACATTTAATCAGCCAGAATATATCCTGATCGCTAAAAGTATCGATACTATTGCAACCCTAAATTAAAAATAGTTATTGGATATTCTATATGACATACTCACACCTACAATGAGCCTGTAAGATTTAAAAAGCTAAAATTACAAAAAATAGTAAAAATAAAATAATAAAAGATTAGTTATTTCTTTCGTTTGGCTTGAGAATCAATTTTTTTGATAATGATTGATTCTGCGTGAATCTTACAATTCTTTAGGATAATTTTGAATCCGCCCGAGCCACCTGCTCCTGGAATAGTAAATGCTTGTGTTCCCATTGGAACCATTGCTCCTTCTGCTGCCCATTCGCCTTCCTCTTCTGCTTCCTCTTCTTCTCCTAAAACTTCTGCCCATGTCTTCACTATTGGATGATCTACTTCTTCCAGCCATTTCTTTAAATTGTTAATGTCAGTAACTTCCTCTTCGGTTGCAATTTTGGGTAAAAGATCTTGGGGGAGGAATTCGCCAACCCGATCTTTTACTGCTTTTGGCATCCATACGACAGTATTTATTCCCCCATCAAATCTTTGGTAATTCTTATTAATAATATACTGTATGCTCACACCATTAAAACCGGGTAATTGCTTGCCTCCTCCGGTCTGATTAGCCATCGCACTGAACGGAAGCCCGTTAATTGCTACATCACCATAGTTTCTATCAACTATTCCGTGTCCATTTACTTCAGGAATATAGAAGTCAATAGCTTCGAAACAACCGCACGATGTATGAGGGAATTCCATGCCGCTATA
>JAGXNZ010000291.1 GCA_019894655.1 Promethearchaeota archaeon
AAAGCCGATGATTGAAAAAATGGTTTTTGAAATCATCCAAGAATAAGCACCTATCTTGTTAGCGACTTTCCTTTTTCTTTTTTTTCTTTCAATTTTAAGGTGTGAGAAAACCTTTTATAGATACATGATCTGCACAATATAAACCTTATAGTTTTCAATATTTAATAATGTGGAATTAGGGATTTAATAATATGGAAACAAAAGAACAAAGCTCAGATAAGCTTGCAAATATAAACATTACCAGTGGATACTATTTTCAAGTAGATTTTTTAAAAGCGGTAATGATTTTCTTAGTTATCTTTGACCATACAATACCATGGACGCTCAAGGGCGACATTGGAGTGGCGCTCTGGGAAAGAATTTCAATTCCTGTATTCCTAGTAATAATGGGATTTAATATGGGGCTATCTTTTCGTAGAATAGAGGATCAATCTTTACGAAATTTATATTCTTTAAAATATTTTAAAGGGAAATTCTGGCGTTACTTTTATCCTTTTATAGTCCTATGGGTTGTTTCTTCTTTGATTGGTTTATCAATTAATGGCGTAAATGCGTTAAGCCAGTATCAACCAGGATGGAGTTTTTTTCACTTATTTATTGGAATCTTACCTTTTTGGGGACCAGGGAATTGGTTTTTACCTGTAATATTCTGGTCAATCTTAATCATGCCATTGCTATATAAGGGTTTTTCAGGTAAACTGATTTGGAGAATTTTATCACTAGTTTTATGTTATGTTGTTGAATTATCTCTTCAATTTGCGATATTTTTTAGATATAGCCCTTATTCATTCCCAAGCTGGGGTGCATATTATGAATACATATACACATTAGAATTTATTTTTACCACGCCATTTTTTATGCTTTCTGCTATTGGATTGGGGATGTGGTTTTCAAAAAAACCTAATCTATTTGCCAAACAGAACCTATTTATGTGGATTCTCTTCCCATTAAGCCTTTATTACTTAATTCAATACCAATTTTTTGGGTTTCGATTCGAATTCATAAGGACAGATTATCACTTATTAGTGTTTCCTTATTCAGCGTTTCTAGTTTTATTGGTAATCAAATTACTACCAAAGAGATGGGATAATTGGTTTGCTAAGGCTATTTCTACAATTGGAAAGTCAACATATCATATTTTATTAACCCAGATTTTATATTTTGCCGTGGTTGTGTCGCTTTATGGAGACCATTATCGAGCGAGTATCTTTGGTATAAACTTCAGCGATAATATGTATATGTTTCTTTACTTACTCATCAACTGGGTGATATGCATTCCGTGCGGAGTTTTTTGGCACTTTATTGATGAGAAATTATTAAAATACAACAAACTCAGAAATAAACTATAATCGGGGGTGATTTACTCCTCTATAATAGAACTATCTAAGTTTCCTTTTTTTTTTGGTTAGGAATTAATTTTCTTCTATATAATCTACGCTATACAATGAAAAAGTATTAAAATTTTAAATTTTTATATACAAAATATATCATTTGAAGATTATTTTAACTCTAAGCAATCGTCGCTTAGCCTGGTAGAGCGTTTAAACGTGCCAATAGCGCTGGATTGCTAATCCAGTATCCAACGGATGCGAGGGTTCGAATCCCTCCGATTGCGTTCTTATAACCTTCAAAAAACACGGGCCCATGGTCTAGTGGTTATGATTCATTTTTTAGGATTTGAATAATATACGTCTCGCTTACACCGAGAAGGTCGGGAGTTCGATCCTCCCTGGGCCCACCATTCATTTTTATTAAAAAAACAAATTTTTAATTCTTTCAGGTCTAATTGCATTTAATTTGCAATTTTTAAGATGTTTTCCTATATCTGAGATAATTCCTGGAGCGGTAGTAGTTTCTCTTAATATTACAATGTTTTCTAGAAATCCGAATCGTTCTATTGATGCAATATCTCGAAAATGCCCGGTTTTCACAAGCGCTTTTTTAAATTGGCCTTTAGTTTCACCGCTAACAAACACCGCCTCGAGGTTCTCTGAAGTCAGTTTTTTATAAAAGTCTAAAGTTTTTTGATCCAAAATGCCTTGGATTTGTTGTTTTTCTTTATCAATCGTCACTACTTTAACATAAACAGGGAATTTGTTAATAAAATCATAAGCTTTGATAATTTCTTTCAATGAAACATTTTTTCCATTACACAGTTGAGTTCTCAGGTCATGGAGGTTTAATAATACATCTACCTTAGGATTCACAATGGCACAGTCTACAAAAATTCCAAAACCTACTTTTCCTACATCCAGTAAAACCCCTTTAAAGACATCGTTTGTCTTAACAGTTTCAAACTCATGTATAGATCCAATCTTTTTTTTGAGCAGATTTAATAAGAATACTTCTTCGGAACCTGAAATGAGAATTTCAAACCTATTATCAAACTTCCTTAATTTTTTAATATGTATTTTAGTGCCCGGAAAGCTCTGGGTCAATTCTTTTAAGTATTTAAGGTACTTTATAGTTATGTCTTTGATATTGTCTTTGCCTTTTTTTTGGATGTTATATATTTGATCGTAAAGAACGAGTGTTTTTACCATAAAAATTCTTACAAATTAGTTTTATGAATAATATAAGAAAATACTCCTCAAATCTAAAATTTTTCTTTTTATTGCATCATATCAAGAACATAGTGATTTCTGACTTATATTCATTTTAAAAAAATTTATATTAGTGTGGTTTTATGATTCATTAAATACAAAATTAGAGATTTAAGGTGGAGATATGGAACTTCAAAGGTTTAATTATTTAGTAGAAGAATTAAGGGAGTATGATGGTATGGAAGAGATTTTTGTGTTGAGTCCTGAAGGTGAAATCCTTTTTAAATCTGAAGAATTCCTTTTGTCAAATGAAGAAGCGAAAGCCATCTTAAAAGCGTGGAAGGAGAATGAAACTGCTTTAATGTTCCAGGGTAATAGATATGCCGTTTTAAAAAACGATGAGATACAACTAGCAGCAAAAAATATCGTTGGAGGAAAAGGTAACATTGTTGGGTCTATTACAAAAGAAGGAGACTATATTATCACCCATACGCAAGATGAGGGACTTATCGTGCTTGAATGGTCAATATTCATCAATAAAGTTGCTTGGAGTTAGATTTATAACGCTTTTTTTATATTATAGACCCGATCTAATTTTTAATTTAAATTTTTTATAGAAATAATCCTTTTATAACATTTAATATAACTATTCTACATTATTTCAGAAATTAATAATGAATTTTATTAACGATATAAATCAAATATAATCTACTTACACATATATCTCAGGAATGTTCAAGTTTATACTAAAAATAGGATAAAAAGGATAAATAAAGATGGAAACTAAAGCAAATAAGATTTACTTACTACTGATATATGCAATTTTCCCTATAATTGCTTCATTAATCTACTTGATTGAAGAACCTTATACTTATCTAGGAACTTATAATATAACTCATAAAATTGGTAGTATATTTGGCATTTTCTCTTTTATCTGGATGAGTTTTAACATCATCATAATGACAAAGCTGAAAGTTATAGAAACAAATTTTAGTTTGGATTGGTTACTTAATTTCCACACGAGAACGACTGCTATTGCATTAATACTTGGTTCTTTCCATTATCCATTATTGCGTATAGGAGGAGACCTTGACCTTATTCAAACACGTACAGGAAACTTTGGATGGGCTTCTATCGTAATTGTTATGGTACTGGCAATAATCTTCATGTCAAATAGTCTAGTGAAGTTTAATTTTATCAGACAACTGAGATATTCCGCATATAGGAATAGATATAGATATAACCTCAACAAAATCCTCCATAATCTTCCCATTGTGGGATTGTCTCTTATTTTTTTCCACACGATAATATCGTTCACATCAGTAAGTTCGTTGTACATGCTTGGCGTATACTACTTTTTCTTTAGCAT
>JAGXNZ010000032.1 GCA_019894655.1 Promethearchaeota archaeon
GTCAATACCCTTTTCTTCTAATAATTTCTTTAGGGCAGAACCAATGAAACCAGAGCTTCCAGTTAGTAAAATTTTCATAGTAGTATTTAATAGCTTGGATATTAATTAAGATTTATCATCTCTGTCTATTTTATAGAATTAAATTAGATGAGTATTTGAAAAAAAGGTTAAAAAAGAAAATTGTATTCTCTTTCTTGTATTTAATTAAATTACAAAAAAAAAAATATCGAAATTAAAATGCCAGGTAAAAAATTTGAAGTTCAAGCAATAAAAGATGAAATTCTCGCAAAATTTAGCCTTAAAAATCGATATGCGTTTCTAAACAACAATTTAATGGCTATTCTATCGACGGAGGAATTTAATTTTCTAAAAGAAGTGCAAAGATTTTGCATGCGCTTCGAAAAGAAGAATGAAATTACCCACAGCCCTGAAGAGGATATCTACGATTGGATTCCCGCTTTTGGAGAAAAAGGCTATATTAGCCGCCAGCACACGTTCGATGTCTGTGATGTGCAATACGAGCATTGGGGCTTAGCGATGGATTTAATGAGGAATGTAGCTCTCGATTTTTTCGATCCGCAATTTGCTATGGGAGGTGGGGGTACAGTGTTGGCCATAAATCCAGTATACGAACATCACGATAATGTCCCCGTGAGAATCGAAGCTCTTAAGGATTTAGTTACTGGAAAAACTCCAGGGGCCATTCTTATTACAGAGCCCGAACGTGGATCTGATGCTGTGCACATGTTGACCACGTGCGATGCACAAGACGACGGTAGCTTTATTTTAAATGGAGAAAAGATTTTTAATACTAATGCTCCTAAATCTAAATGGCTCGTTTCATATGCAACCGCAGAGCAGAACAACGGAAACACGATGGCTCAATTCTTAATTGATTCCAATTGGGAAGGTTTAAAAGTCGAACGGGTCAATGTTCCATGGATTCCGAAGCTTCATTTAGGTAAGGAGACGATGACTAACCTACGAGTTCCTAAAGAGTACGTTTTAGGCGGCGTAGGTAAAGGGCGGGAACATTTATTCGAAGGGTTAGTACCGGAAAGAATTTCTATCGCAATGATGGGCGTTAGTGAGGCTTGGGGTGCTCTTACTTATGCTATAATCTACGCAAACAATAGAAAGCAATTCAACCAGGAAATCCTTAAATTTCAAGGAGTCGGATTTTTACTCTCTGACTTGTGGGCAAGAACAACTAATTTATTTATAGGTCTTCTGAAATTTTGCGAATCGTACGACGAAAAATTTGAAAAATTTGGTGGCGAGATTCCAAAGAATATCTCTCAAGCTATGGTTGCTTCTGCTAGCATGTTTAAATATCAAGCAGCAAAATTATCCAAAAAAGTGTGCTATGAGAGTGCGAATGTTATGGGTGGTGCTGGTTTGTGTGATAATACTCTAATGCATGATTACCTTAATATTTCGAGAATCCAAGAAATCATAGGCGGAAGCAGACAAATTCAACAATATGTTATGTCGCTTTCGCTTCGTGCATTGTACAAAATGTCTGTTTCTTAAATATCAATTACTATCTTATTTTTTTTATTTTTACTTATTTTATAATAACTAATATTAGCAAATAATATATTATTGGACAAAAATAGTTAATTTTTATTAAAAAAAAATAAAGAGTTATGAAGAAACTCGATGTCTTAGATACCCGACATCTTGTAAATTTGACGTAACGACATCGACATGACGTAATTTTGAATTTGTCTACTGCCTCCGATGATTTCAGCGATTCTTGACATGTTTACTAGGTCTTCCATAAGGGTATTATCGCACAAACCAGCGCCCCCCATTAAATTTGCTGACTCGTAACAAATCTCTGCTGAAAGTTTTGCAGCATGATATTTGAACTGACTCGCAGAAGCGATTAAAGCTTGGGAAATGTTTTTAGGAAGCGTTCCTCCAAACTTTTCCATTTTACTGTCATAATTTCTACAAAACATTAAAAGTCCGAGCGTGACATTGGTTAATCTTGCCCAAAGATCAGTTAAAAGAAAACCTACTCCTTGAAATTTTAAAACTATTTGATCGAATTGCTTTCTGTTATTAATGTATATGGCTGCGTGAGCAATTGCACTCCAACACTGGGCTATACAATCGATTGCGATACCTATTCTTTCCGGGACAAGCCCCTCGAACAGGTGTTCGCGCCCTTTACCTACGCCGCCTAAAACGTACTCTTTGGGAACTCGCAAATTCGTGAAGGTTTCTTTTCCCAACCATACTTTTGGGACATAAGGAATATAAACTCGTTCACACTTCCAACCATCCCACGAAGTATCAATTAAAAATTGAGCCATCGTATTTCCGTTGTTCTGTTCTGCGGTAGCGTAAGCAACGACATGGCCCGCTTTAGGAGCGTTAGTATTATATATTTTTTCTCCGTTCAAAAGAAAGCTACCGTCGTTTTGTGCATCGCACGTGGTCAACATATGTACGGCGTCGGATCCTCTTTCGGGTTCGGTGATTAATATAGCCCCTATATCTTCTCCTGTTACGAATTTTTTTAGAACCTCTAATCTTATAGGTATGTTTTCGTGATGTTCTAAGAGCGGGTTAACGGCTAACACAGTTGCTCCTCCAGCTAACGAAAATTGGGGGTCAAAAAAATCTATGGCTAAACACCTCATAAATTCCGTGGTTATACCATAATTTTCGTAATTAACATCACACATTTCAAAGGAGTGAGCTCTTGTTATGTATCCCTCGGCTCCAAATGCGGGGATCCAGCTGTAAATATCTTCATCAGGAGCGTGAGTTATGTTATTCTTCTTTTCGAACCGCATACAGAATTTTTGAACCTTTTTTAGAAAATTAAAATCTTCTGATTCCAAAATAGCTGTTAAATTCGTGTTTAAAAACGCGTATCTGTTTTTTAAGCTTAACTTATCAAGGATTTCGTCATTTATAGCTTGAGTCATATATCTATTTTTTTTTTCTTCTTCCATTTTTCTAACTCCGATTTTTTTAATCTATCTGAAAATTACTAGAGAAATAGTCTTACTAAGAAAAATATGAGTTTTCCTTTTAATTTTTAGTATTTTGAATAATTATTAATTTTAATATCTGAATTTCAAAAAGATCGATTTGAATAATGAATAACAAAAAAAAATAGAAAAATTAAGTGTTTGAATTACGAACTTTGCTCTAAATACCTGACATCTTGTAAAGTTGTCTCATTGCCATGCTTAGAATGTATTGTTGAATCTGTCTCGAACCGCCAACAATTTCTTGAATTCTGGAGATGTTTAAAAGGTCGTGCATAAGGGTGTTGTCACATAAGCCTGCACCGCCCATTAGATTGGCACTCTCGTAACATATTTCTCTGGAAAGAGCGCATGCATGGTATTTAAATTGACTTGCTCCAGCTACCATAGCTTGAGCGAGATTTTTTGGGATTTCTCCCCCATAATGTTCAATTTTAGCGTCGTATTGCTCACAGAATCGTAATAATCCTTGCGTCATGTTAGATAACCTAGCCCACAAATCTGTCAATAGAAAGCCTACTCCTTGAAACTTTAAAATCATTTGATCGAATTGCTTTCTGTTATTTGCGTATATGGCTGCGTGAGTGATTGCGTTCCAACTTTGCGATGTTGCGTCAAGGGCAATGCCGATTCTTTCAGGGACAAGCCCCTCGAATAGGTGTTCGCGCCCTTTACCTACACCGCCTAAAACGTACTCTTTAGGAACTCGTAGATTAGTCAAGGTTTCGTGGCCAATCGATACTTTATTTACCCAAGGGATCATAACACGTTTGCATTCCCATCCATCCCACGAAGTATCAATTAAAAATTGAGCCATCGTATTTCCGTTGTTCTGTTCTGCGGTAGCGTAAGCAACTACGTGGCCCGCTTTAGGAGCATTTGTATTATATATTTTCTCTCCGTTTATAAGAAAGCTACCGTCGTCTTGCTCGTCGCACGTGGTCAACATGTGCACGGCGTCGGAACCTCTTTCGGGTTCGGTGATTAAAATCGCACCTATATCTTCTCCAGTCACGAATTTTTTTAGAACCTCCAACCTGATAGGAATGTTTTCGTGGTGGTGGTAAACCGGATTTATGGCTAAAACTGTTGCCCCGCCAGCCATGGAAAACATGGGGTCAAAAAAGCCTAGAGCCAGGCACCTCATAAATTCTATAGCCATTCCATAATCTGGAAAATCCATATCAATTTCTTTGTAAGGGTGAGCTCGGGATATTAAACCTTCTTTCCCGAAATCGGGAATCCAATGGTAAAATTCTTCGTCAAGAGCGTGAGTTATGTTATTCTTCTTTTCGAACCGCAAGCAGAATTTTTGAGCTTTTTTTGCGAAATTCATCAACCGTTGATCTA
>JAGXNZ010000292.1 GCA_019894655.1 Promethearchaeota archaeon
CTGTCGATTTTTGACTAATGATTTGAAAAAAGAAAATCATTTATTTTCTTGAATATAGAAAAAGAGAAAAGCTACGCTAAAGAAAATAAACATCACTTCAAGTGTCCAACTCATTAATGGTCCTCCTGTAAATAACCACCATAACATCCCTATGTTTGCACCAATTAGCCAAACTAAATCAATCTGGATAAAAAGTTTTACTGTATCCCAATTGGCATTCCTATAAGCTAGATATGAGCTAAAACCAAATGCTAGAGATGCAGCACCTATTAACCTATATACTCCGTGGTCAGATATAATAATACCAAAAAGATTACAATATTGTTCAGGAAAAATTAAGAATATTACTCCAATAATGATCCCTAATACGAAATGAGTGAGAAGAACATATTTCAGACCTTTAGATATTTCGTTTGCCATAATAATATCAACTAAATATTTTAAATTATGATTAGATTGCAGTTAAGCTAACTGTAATTGGATATAAATATATGGGTAATAGTTAATACGAAATTTGTTTTTAAAAATGGATTCCGATTAATAAGATGATTGTATCAATTTATACATATCTAATTAGATCTTTATTCTGTAAGGGTTCGTATAGATGTTCATTCTCTTACCTCGAGCAAAACCAATTAATGTAATTCCATAAGAAAAAGCTAATCTAATACCAGATTCAATAGCGGCTGATAAAGATGCCACTATAGGGATTTGTGCCCTTACTGCTTTCAAAACTGAATCACCTGTCAAGCGGCCCGTCGAGGTTAAAATTTTATTACTAAACGGTTCCTTTTTTAGTAGTAAGGTACCAATCACTTTATCAATAGCGTTATGTCTCCCAATATCTTCGTTAACAGCGACAATGTTTCCTTGTAGATCGAATATAGCAGCCCCGTGACAGCCCCCCGTTTCTTTAAAAAGTGGAGTTTCTCTCTGCATTTTTATCATCGCAGAAAATATAATATTATGGTCTACAGTAATACTTTCTTTCGATTGATCGGAATTTTTAACTCCCTCTAATTTATCTTTGATCAAATTACGCCAAGGAGAAGGAATTCCACAAGTAGTATCAATGACTCTACTAACTGGATTCATCTCCAAAATGTTAGATAAATCTATGGATTTTGAAAGCTCAACAGACACTTTTCCTTCTACTTGATCAATCTTAATTTCAGATATGTCTGCAATATCATTAATAATTCCGATAGAAAACAAAAATCCAATGGTAAGCTCTTTTAAATCTTTATCTAAACAAATAATGTTGACCAAAGGTTCCGAATTTACAACGATATCAATTGGACTCTCTATTAGCACTAGATCTATTTCTTCTTTTTGAGTACCCTTGTGAATCTTAGTTATGTTAACTTTTCTTTGAAACATGATATTAACCTTTTCTTAGTGTAGGTAGATAATCAAGACTGCTTAAATAAATATTGAATCCATAATCAATAAAATCAACTTTTATTCATTATAACTTCACTAATAAATACAAATTGACATATAACAAAACTGAAAATAAAAAAAAAATTTAAACGATTTAATCCCATAAACTATCGATTCTTCTTACTTCCTTATCGCTCGTTTTATGAGATCCCCGTCTTTTAACTAAAAATACAGTCACTACAATAATTGCTATAGCAACGCCAATAATAGTAA
>JAGXNZ010000033.1 GCA_019894655.1 Promethearchaeota archaeon
AAAAGCTATGTATACATAATTATGTCTAATAATCCCAATTCAGAAAATTCCCAAAAGGATAATCTAGAAGAGACGCAATCTTTTTCGGAAATTGAAGAAGAACAAAAAGAAATTATCGAAAAGGATTTTATTCCTCATTTCTTACCAACCTATAGAATAAAGTTCAAATTTTACCCAGTTCCAATTGTGGTTGTAATAATCCTAGCTGCAATATTGGCGTATCTTACTTTTGTTGTTGCAGGAGTACAAATCGAAGAAAGTTACTTTCCTGAAGATGAATTGGGGGCGTTAGCTGTTATATTAAATGGTGTACTTTTTACGGTAATTGCGGTTGTGTCTGGATTTGTAATAGTTTTTTTTATCAAAAAGTTGGGGATTGGTGTCTTAAAATATCTTTTTGGATTAAGTTTCGGTTTAGTTGGTTTTTTCATAACTATGATGTTCTTAGAAATAATTATTTACCTAATTTTTATTCAATTTCCTGAGACTACATTTGTTTTTAAATTGTATTTTCTCATTATAAATTTGTATCTTCCAGTGGGAACTGCAGTTTCCGTCTTCTTTCTTATCTATAAATACTTCACTTCAAAATCAATAAAAACTAAAAATTTTATCGTTCTATATATCAGTCTATTGATTAGCTCTTCGATGAGTATTGTTTTACCTTTTTGGAGCACTCTCGCTATTTTGATTGGTATATCTTTCTGGGATATATTTGCTGTCCTTTATAAAAAAGGACCAATTAAGGAAATGATAGAGATATTGTCAGAGAATGATAATGAAGACGAGGTGACAAAAGCAGAAATAAAAGAAAAAATTGAGGATGGTATAGCTATTTATGATACATCCAAATTAGAAATTGGAATTGGAGATCTCGTTTTTTATGGTTTACTTGCTTCCAGTGTACTATTAGAAACGAATAATGTTATAATTACAGCTTTAACTACAATAGCAATTGTAATTGGAACAGGAATTACTATATCGAGATTGAAAAAGAATAAGGTACTACCAGGACTACCGATTTCTATATTTTTAGGAATTGGTGCTTTTTTACTATCTCAATTGATAGTATTTATCTTTTTTACATGATTTTTAATTCCTAATTATAAGTACTTGTTTTTCGCATTTATTATTAGGTTGAATAATAAAGTGGTAGATTTAAGTCACATTAAAACTTTTGTCGTTGTTGGAGCGGGGACTATGGGCAGGGAAATAGCACAAGTCGCTCTAATGTCAAACTTATTTGAAAAAGTTATTTTGAACGATATTAATGAAAATGCTCTAATCACTGCGGAAAAATATATTATAAAAGGTCTTGAGAAAATCGAATCAAAAGGAAAATTGAGCCAAGGTTTAACAACGGAATCGTTAAATAAAAAGCTCTTCACAACGAAAAATTTAATAACTTCAATTAAAGAATCTGATTTTGTTGTAGAAGCAATACCAGAAGTAATGGAACTGAAGCAAGATTTATTTAAAGAATTAGGGGAATATGCACCAGAACATGCTGTACTAGCAACAAATACCTCAACAATGAGTATTTCTAAAATTGCAGAAGCATCAAACAGACCTGAACAAGTAATTGGTATGCATTTTTTTACTCCAATTCCTTTACTTAGGTTAATTGAATTAATAAAAGGGGAAAAAACATCACAAGAAGCATTCGACATAGGGGTAGCAATTGGTCAAAAGCTGCCGGCACTAAAAGGCAAAAGGTATATTGCTAAAATAGAAAAAGAAAGCCCAGGATTTATTGTTAATCGCTTAACTATTGCGACAACCCTCTTATTTAACTGGATTTTAGATATGGCTACTGATAAAGGGATTCCCTACGAGAAGATCGACAACGATTTTGTGTCTCCCCCCGAATTGGGCCCATTAGCAAAATGGGATTTTTTAGGTTTAGATGTTATTTGCGATGTAATGAATTATTTTGTAAAAGAAATATCGCCTGAATTTGCTCCTGGTAAAACTCTTACAAACCTTCTCAAAGAAGGTAATTTGGGAAGAAAAACGGGGAAAGGTATTTATGAATGGGATGAAAGAAAACCTAATATTAAAACTAATGAAAAAGCTGGATTATTCAACCCAGAACAATATTACGCAATTCAATTAAACGAAGGATGTAGGTTATTAGAAGAGGAAATTGTTAGTGGATATAAAATAATAGATGATACGATGTTAGCGGGAATGGATATGCCCGGACCTTTCGGAGCGGGTAAAAAGAATTATGAAAAATGGTCCCAGATGTTAAATGATCTTGTAAAAACCACTCAAATTAATTATTTTAAGCCGTGTGACATGATGAAATCCGGAAAATTTCTAAATTTTAAAAAATAAAACATTTTCACTGCTCTTTTTAGATACAGTTCACGCCATTTTTTTATTTAGATGAGATTACCTCGCAATAATAATAAAAGATAGATACGAATATTAAATATCCTAAAACCTTACATGAATTATATACTATATAATCTGAACTTTAGAAGTGGATATACTTTACCTTGAAGGAAGAAAAATTACTCCCTAAAACGGGTTTTGAAAAAATTATAGATTTTTTTACCAATAATCTCGCAGTTAATCAACCCATCACAATTGCAGAAGTCGTTGAAAAAACGGGATTTTCATGGAGCTTTGTGAAAAAGACCTTATCTAAGATAAAGGACGATTACGATGGATTTTATTTCGAAAAATCGGGAAGTACGTGGATTATATGGAAAGACAGAAACCATATAATTAAGAAATTAGATGAAACTTGTTCTCGATTTTTAGTAGGTGATGAAGAGGAATGTTAAATTAATCTCTTTAATTAACTGTGCTAAATTTGGGTAAATAAAGATATTATTAGAACAATTACATGGAATGTTTTTAAAAAGAAAAATTCCAAGGCAGCAAACCATATAGAAATCTTTACTCTTTCTCAGAAATGATGCAAATTTTGATATGATTTTTAAATTAGATTGAAGGACTTTAGAAAATTAGATTAAATCTCTCATTATTTAAAGAGTGTGAAATTTCGTTTAAGGTTTATATGCCATGATTTATTTTACTACTCAATAATAATTGAATAACAAATAGAATTCTGATCGTATAAGTGAAAATATTTATGAAGATTGAAAAATCGAGTCAAGATCTTGAAAACGAAGTTATTTATAGTGGATTATGCATCCATTGCGGAAGTTGTAACGCATTCTGTCCACATATGGATTTCAATAAAGAAACTGGGATAGCTTATGTCGTAGATGAGTGTTCTGAGACCGTTGGTCTGTGTTATAACGCCTGTCCACGCAGTTTTCTACCGATTTCTGAAATCGAACAAAAAATGTTCGGTCAAACACGAGTAGATTTAGGTGTAGGTGTTTATAATGATATTATTCAAGTAAAATCTAAAAATAATGACAATATCCTATTTAATTTAATTTTGGCTGCCTTTGAATCTGGAGTATCAGAACATTTCGTACTCAGTAAGCCTCAAGAGAAAAAACTTGGTGCTGCATTTCCAGTGGTAGTCGATAATGCTAAGGATTCAAAACAATATATACCTAATAACCCTAATCAAAATGGGGGACCTTTAATCACTGGAATTGGCCAAGCATATTTAGATAAGAAACGAAATATTGGGATCGTAGCTAACCCCTGTCATCTTCAAGGACTCGCTAAGATACTAACGAGCGATTTCAACACAGGAGCAGAGCGAACTTCACTAAAAATAGCCTTTGCTTGTTCATCTGGTGGAATGAGCGGTTGTAAATATTGTACTGATTACACAGGAGAATTTTCTGACATATCTTATAGTCCTTGGGGTAGCCCATCTAAAGATGAAGCTTTTTTAATTATTCGGACTGATATTGGTCAAAAAGTCGTAGATCATGCTATAAAAGAAAAATTGATAGAAATAACGAGTAAGGAACCTGACCTTAGCGACATGAAAAAATTTCTAAATAAGAAACGAAAGAAAAACTTCCTAAATTTACTAGGTAGAGATTTAATAACTGCTAAATATCTTCAATTGAATATTGATGAATTTAGAGATATTCTTGAATAAGAGTTAAATTTACTCTCTTTTTTTTAACAATGCTTCTACTAAAGTTTCAAAAACATTAATATTATTTTCTCCGGTTTTCGAACTTGTTTCTATCAGAAACGGTATATTATGATCGTTCTTGAATTTTTCTGCTTCTTCTTTTTGAACAGTCCTTCTCGAGTCTGAAAGGTCGGCTTTACCTCCAATCATGAGGAAAATTGTATCATTCGTATTCTCTCTTACGATATCATACCATTCTTGCAGGTTCTGAAAACTAGTATATCTCGAAATATCATAGCAGAGTAAACAACCTTGAGCTCCTCTAGCATAGTTCGGCAAGAAGAATCGGAATCTTTTTTCGCCAGCAAAATCCCATATCTGAAGTTTAATCTCAGTATTATCTCTCGTTGTGCTCCATGTCGACAAATCTGTCCCAATTGTAATTTTCATTGGCACAAAATGGCCAGTAATTAATCTTTGTATCATGGTACTCTTTCCAATACCACCATCACCTACTACAACGATTTTAAATAAAAACTGGCGTTTTAGATCAGATTGTTGCGACATTTTTGACAAATTCATTAAAAATTGTTTGCAATAGATTGTAATAATAATATATTTTTTTTTTAAATACTTTTATTCAATAATTTATTCACTACTGAAATCTCTATAGTATTTGTGATTTATATTTTTTAATGTTTCTATAATATTATTTTGCTCGCTTTCTGGTAATAATTGGAGCTTTTCTATTAATTCAGAGGGATTCATGCTAGAAATCTTTTTATATATAAGATAAAAAAGTAGGATAGCTATCAGTGGAGAAAATACTATATTTAGAAATGAACTTGCTGAGATTTTCAATGGCATTGAACTTTCGATTCCAGTACCTGGAAGTAAATACAAAATTCCGAGAAAGCCATTAATTTCAGTTAGAATTACTATGCCCAGGTTTAAAATGTTTAAAAGGAAAAATGTTCCTAAGTTTAATAGGTAAATTATCTTAAAATTTTTAAGATTTAGATGATTCAGTAATATCCCCGAATTTCCTTCAATACTACTGCGGGTTTCGATGGTTATTTTGGAATATTTCCAAATGTCAATTAATATCCAATAAAACCCAAAAGTGTAAATGAAATTAAATATAATATTAAAAAAAAAATCATAAGTCTGAATGAGTTGGGGATGATAGTATGATTCACCCCCAATCCAAAAAAGTAATATTAATTGCAATGCCGTAGTAAAAAATAATCTATTCGCATGTTTTTTTTCTAATCCAAGAGGATTGTATGTGATTGTGTTATCATAAATTGATAATCTCCATTTATTAGTATTGATTAATCGAAAAAATAGAGAAAAAGTGTAAGTTATAACCGGAAAAAGCAACAAAAAGATGTTTTTCCAAGACTGAGCCAAAATAAAGAGGTAAAATATGACAAAAATAATCAAATCGCGGAGTAAAGACTCATTGAGTAATTCTCTTAAAAGCAAAAACTCTTGCTTAGTTTTCTTTTCGCTCATTTTTTTATAAAATTAAGCATTAATAAATAAACTTATATGGTCTTTACAAATATTAACTCTCAATTCAAATTAAGATTATAAGATAAACAACGAATTTTATTATGAATTTTTGCCCAAACTGCGAAAAAGTATTATATCCTACTAATAATCGGCTTTATTGTAAAGGTTGTTCTCTCTTTTATGTTCTGAAAGAGGGTATAGTAGTGAACAATGACAATAACTTATTGCGCGAAATTAATCCTGCAAGTTTTGATAATAACAACTCTAAAGCGGAGTATAAAAAAAAATCAGATAAAGATACGAGTAATTCAAATCCTCAAAAAACGAGTTACCTAACCTTTTTTCCTTATGAGCATTTTAGAATAGAACAAGAGAATATTATAAAGCAAATCGAAAAAGCTTCGCTGGAAAAAAAAAATTCTTTACTTGCGGCACCGAACGGAACAGGTAAGACCATTATCGCTTTAAGCGCTATGTTACCTATAGCAATTAAAAAGAATTTAAAAATAATATATTTATGTCGCACCCATTCCCAAAACACTCGGATTATCAAGGAACTTACAAAAATTTCGAATCATTTGAGAAATAATGATATTAATATTAAGGTTAACGGACTTTCTATTCGGGGAAGGAACGAAATGTGCCTTAATGAAGTACTTTTGTCTTTAAAACTTAATCCCCGAGAATCTATGGCTGTATGCTCAGATTTAAGAAAAAATAGGAGCTGTAAATATTTTCTCAACCTAATTAAAAAGAGAGATCAATACGATAATTTAATTCATATCGCTCCTGAAATTTTCAATAAACCCATAGATGCTGAAGATTTAATAAAATTTTGTAGCGATCAAAAATTGTGTCCTTATTTCCTAAGTAAATTTCTCTTAAAAGATATGAAAATTATAATATGCAATTATCAATGGTTATTCAACCCTTTTATCCGGCAGAATTTTATGCAATTTATAGATAAAGAATTAACTAATTGCATTTTAGTAGTCGATGAATGCCACAATGTTATTGATATAGCAACTGAAGTTAACTCCGATAGGATAAACCCATATACTCTTAGATTATGCTTAAAAGATCTTGAGATATATCGTTCACCACCTATTATGATATCATTCGTGAAGACTCTTATAAGTCACTTAGAAAAAAAGAAGAAAACTCTTAATTTTGAAACAGAAATAGACGCTGAGAAATTCTTAGCTCAAGTGTATTCTATCTTGCGCATTGGAAATTTAAATGAGTTTAAAAATTTCGTAAATGACTTACTAGATTTTAGTGCATCTGTTCACGAAGAGAAATTAGCTAATGGAGATGTTTCAAGAGATTATTTAGGATCTTTAGCAGTTTTCTGGACAAAATGGATAAAATGTTATCTACTGGAAAATTATTTCTTTTGTTACCATATCAAAGAGGTTAAAGGGAAATCTACAATCTCTATAGAAATAGTAGCATTAGATCCTAGAGAAATCGCTATTCCTATTTTGAAAGAATGCTATACGAGCTTGCATCTTTCAGGAACAGTTAACCCATATGTATATAATAATTTAATGGGTTTACAACAGAGTGGAAAAAATTACAAGGGCATAATCGCGGAATCTCCATTTCAAAGACAAAATATTAAGGCTATTATAACTGAAGGTGTGGATACTCGTAGAAAAAATCGAAATCCTCCAATGTTTAAAAAGATGCTCTCTAAAATTGAAGAAGTTATTAGCAGCACCCCAGCAAATATAGGTATATTTTGTGCATCGTACAAAATTCTAAATGCTTTAATCAAAAGTGGTATTGAATCTATCGCTATGAATTACAACAAGAAATTATTTACTGAGGAACCTGGTCTTTCTGCTTCTGAAAATGCTTCATTAATAAATGATTTTAAATCAACGGCTTCTAAACCTCGTAATGGAGCAATTTTGTTAGGAGTATGTGGCGGAAGAAATTCCGAAGGAGAGGATTATCCTGGTGATCATATGAATTCTGTAATCATCGCTGGCTTCCCTTATCACTTACCTACTCCTCGTGTTGATGCTAAAATTAAATATTACGATAAAGTTTTTAACGATCAAGGATGGAATTTTGCGTATCTTTATCCCGCTATTCAACGGGCAAATCAAGCAGCTGGGCGCCCAATAAGAAAATTAAAAGATAAAGGGGCTATAATCTTCATGGATTCCCGCTTTAAACAAAAATCCAAATGGATTGCTGACTGGATAAGAAACGAGATAGAAATTGTTCCAGATAAACCCAATGCTATAATACGAAATTTTAGCAGCTTTTGGGGTAAGATGTAATTTTTATCTTGGTTTAAACTTTATTGATATAACTATAACTGAGATCACTGGAAATATTATCATAAAAGACATAGCTATAAAATAACCGCTATTAAAACTTAATAATAGGGTGAAAAAGAGCCCTCCAACAAAACTTCCTGAAAATACACTAGCATTCGCATAACCCATTATCTGTCCCTTATTTTTAGGTGTCGTATTTTGAGCGATATACACAATAGTAGCTGACCAATGCATAGAATAACTAAAAGCAAATATAAGTTGGAAGATAAAATAAATCAAAAAATTAGTTGCGATGACGTAACCAAAAATCGTTATTGCACTTAATATATAACCCATAACCATGAAAGTTTTAACATTTTTACTCGTAATTATCCTTCCTGCTAATAGCATCAGAAAAAATTGTAGGAAAAAATTTATTCCAATTAAAAAACCTACCTCAGAACCACTACTTAAATATAAAATCATTATGAGGGCAAGTATAGACATTATTGGTTTAATGCCAAAATTCCTGA
>JAGXNZ010000293.1 GCA_019894655.1 Promethearchaeota archaeon
ATGTACATACAACCCATATAAGCAACAACAAAGTTTATTGAATTAGGGAGATCGATTGCTACTACATCTCCTTTTCTAATACCTAATTTGTCGTAAAGAAATGTACCAAATTTTTTACCATATTCAAATAGAGTTCTTAATTTTACTCTTTCCATGTATGGGCCATATACGAATATACAAATATCGTTATCCCAGATTCCATAATGATCAGCTGATTTTATGAAGCCTTCCCACATAGGTAGAATTTCAATACCTTCTACATCTTTAAGTTGGTGAGGAACGCCTTCAGGCCAATATCCTCCAGTGAACCATACTTTGCTCTCATCAACTAAAAACTCTGGATCATTTAAACTAGTCATTTTTTATCCTCTAATTTTATAAAATAAATATTTTCAAAATTATAATAGAATAATTTTCTATTATTATAATATGTTTGATTTACTATAATATAATAATTTAACTTGATTTTGAATAAGGATAAAATCGTAAACTTACATTTTTGATAATTTATGGGATTTAAGGACAAACTTAAGGACGTACTGATCGGAATCTTAACTGAAGAAGAATTATCCGTTCTTCCACGAGGATTTCAGACCGTTGGTGATGTGGTAATAACAAAACTTAATCCACTGTTGCTAGAAAAAAAAAATCTAATTGCTGAGAAATACTTAGATTTATTACCAGGTATAAAATCTATTTATCTAAACTCAGGACGTGTAAAAGGACAATTTAGAACTCCGGAAAAAATAGAGTTTCTTGTTGGGGTAGATAATTCTATTGTTAAACATAAAGAACATGAAGTAATCTATAAATTTGATATCACAAAGATAATGTTTAGTATGGGAAATCTAAACGAAAGAAAATTTCTAGCTACCTTAGTAAAAGAAGGCGAAATGATTGTTGATATGTTCGCAGGGATAGGTTATTTCTCCTTACCCATAGCAAAACACTCAAAACCTAAAAAGATTTATAGTATAGAGTTGAACCCTGAATCTTTTAAATATTTAATCGAGAATGTAAAG
The DNA here is from genome assembly GCA_019894655.1 of Promethearchaeota archaeon. The sequence continues at coordinate 1,023 of JAGXNZ010000293.1, forward strand.
CTCAATCATTTTGAGGATATTATTACTCCAATTAATGGAGATAGTAAGATTGAGGTAATAAAACTGAGCAACTCGGGTCTTAAAGCTGATCGAGTGATTATGGGGGTATTTCCCGCTCCAAAAGACTTCATTAAAGAAGCTTTAACTTTGGCGAAAGTTGAAGGTACGATATATCATTATGAAGGTATTGCCGAAAAAGAAAAGTACTTAGATTTGTTTAATGAGTTTAAAGAAATTGTTGAATTAAATGATTTTAAATGTAATCTTCAAGCAAAAAGATTCGTTAAAAGTTACGGTCCGGGTTTATACCATGTAGTTTTAGATATATTAGTTTATAAAAATTGATTTTATTTATTTTTCTTGTTATCAACTATTACTAATCAAAGTTATTATCGAGGTTCCTCTGGTTGCATTTTACTTAACGAAGATGCTCTCTTTTTCATTTCCTCGTTTATATCTAAATAATCTTTTTTAGCAGTAAAGAAAAGCGGAATCCATAGACAAGTAGAAAAGATCCCAAATATTAAAAAAGACCAAAAAATTGTCGCAGAAACGTCTCCCCCCGTTAGTGTTATCATGAAACCACCTATGACTGCACCTAAGGCTCGTCCGATGGAATCTATAAAGGCCCCAACTGCAACCATAGTCCCTCGACTCTCCGGAAAATTAACATCGATAAGAGAACTATAATAATTCGGACCAATTCCCATAGTGAATGCAAGGCCTACACCAAGAAGTGTACAATAGATTAACCACAAAACCCAAAATCCAATTTCGTTGACTAATAAAGTACCAAAGAAGAAAGTAGAGTTTGCAACATTAGGAGTCATCGCAAATCCTAATAAAAAGAAAGGTAAATTCAAAATCGAACAAATAACCGCTACTTTCACCCTACCAGAAAGATCTCCACGCTGAACCTTTTTATCTCCTAAGTGTGCAAGCCAAAATTGTCCAATAATCAATCCCAAGACAATTATAAAGAGAAATAGAATAATTATCTTGATATTGCTAATGTTAGCATTAAGATCACCCTGGATATAGGGGAAAATATAGGCTAATACTAATCCTGAGGCAATAACATCAAAAAAATTAAATATTAAGAAGAAATTTGACTTCCTTTTGAAGACTAATTTCAAATCTGAAAATTTGATCTTGTAGGAATACTGGATATCTTCTTCTAAAAAAACTTCCTCTAATTGTTTTTCTTTTGCCGCTCTTTTAGGCTCTATGGTAACGAAATAATTAAGAATTGTGAATAAAAGAGCTATGATACCAAAATAAAAATATGGTAATCGCCATGTATATAGTATATTGGGATAATTAAGTGCAATAAAGTCGATTTTTTCAAGGATATTTTCAATTTCTATAGCTTCGAAATCAACAGCATTAAACATTAAAGCTAAAAATCCTGCTGCCAATGTCCCAATATTTGTTATCAATCCCCAAAATGCGAAAGATTTTGAGCGTGAATCTGATGAGATTATGTCTGCTAAATATGAAATTACAAGTGGAGTGGTTACACTTACGGCGATTGCTGCTACGATCCTGATAAGCAATAATTGCCAGAATTCTTCCACAAATATGTGCAGTATTGCAGTTAATGACCACATTACTCCAGCAAGGATTAAAATCTTTTTTCTCTCTATCATATCGGTCAAATAACCGAATATAAGAATTGAAATACCATTTGTTATCGTATATATACTAATTATTATACCTAAAGCATCAAAATATATTCCCAAATCAGCTGCAATTAATAGTTCATTAGGTAGAAACAAAGCACTATCCATAATAATGATTAAAATTAACGACAGAAAGAAAAATAACGAAACTAGCTCTCTCTTCTTCATAATTACTCGTTTTTTAAATATTTATAAAATTATTTTAAATTCGTTCTTATATTATAATAAGTTTGCTTTTTTTGAGAAGAGATACTTTTAAATTAACAAGCATCAAAACTAGTAAATGCCATATTTACTTTAGAATTTGAAAAATAAAAAGTGATGACTAAAAAATGGTTGAAGAAAGAATTGAAGAAGTGCAAGGAGAAAAATCTAATCTTTTTTTTTTATTTCATAGTAAATGTCATTTTTATAAAACAACTATATTATACGATTTTATAATTTCTTTTATGAGCTAAAGAAATGATAATTTTACTGTAAATATTTAAAAGTGGAAATTATTATATTTTAGAACACAATTATTTAGGAATGATTTTATTATGAAAAATGATATCACGGTCGGTCTCGATTATAGCCACAATAATATGTTAACCTTAGAGGCTTCGAGTTATGCTGATTTCACTCAGTTCCTGTTCAGTTCTGCTTACAAATTAGGGAAAATTGAAGCGGGATTCAATTCTTTAGACAAAGTTAAAAATTATAATGCGATCATAATGTCCATACCTAAAAATATTAATCTTAGTCCGAGAGAAATAGAAGTATTAGAGGAATATGTTAGAAAGGGTGGAAGTTTACTAATCGTTGGCTCGAGGGGTGGAGAACACACAAATAGAACTAACATTAACGAATTAACCAGGTTTTTCGGATTTGAATTTGTGAATGATGAAATCAATGATTCGGTTAATTATATTAATTTGCAAAAAAGACCGTTGATAGTTAATTTTAACCCGCATTATATCACTGAAAATATTAAAAAAATTGTGTTATCCAGTGCTTGCTCTTTAGGAACGCTTACACTGCCAGAGGAAGAAAAAAATATAAAAGTAGAAGTCATTGTAAGAGGAGGTCTGAATTGCTGGAGAAACCGATTCGATGGAAAACAATGGATTGAAGAAGATTGCCCTAAAGTTCCGTTGCTTATAACCTCAGAATATCACAATGGTCAAGTGGCAGCGTTCGGTACTTTATCTATTTTCTCTTCTCTAGGAAGAGAATACGGGTTTTCTGCATTTGATAACGATATTATAATAGCAAATATCCTAAGATGGCTTACTTTAGACATAACCTATGAAGGTAAAGTAGTCACTATAGATTTACAGAGAGATTTATTCCATTGGGGCCAATTAATAGTTAAACAGAACAGATGGGATAATCTCTCAGATTTAATAAATGTTAGTTTGAAGTACTTTAAAGATAATTATAAGATAATAATTAAAGAATTGGAAACCTTGAAACAGGAGAGGTACGAAAGGAAACACGTACCGAAAACAAAAATTAAAGAATCAGAAGAGGAAGAAGTTATAACACTACTCCCAAAAAGAAAAAAAGAAGATCTGGATTCGATCATTAGTGCAATTGAAAACATCTCAGGTGAAAAATATGAACGCACTATAACTGGAGATGATGGAGAACCCTACAATGAAATCGAAGGAAAATCTCGAGTTAAAGCAGATCTAATAGGTGACTTGCCTGAGGATTTAAATAGTCTAACCGTTAAGGAATTGAAAAATTATTGCGATGTTAATGATATAAATTTGCCTAATAATGTACGTAAAGCAGATATCATAAAAATTATTCAATATGTACTAGGAGCAGACTAATATATTCTTCCTTAACTAAAACTACTAATACCATGCGTGCTTTTTAAACTTAAGCAACCTATTTTTAATTGACTATGAATCGCTTCTTATTTGTTTTAGGGTCAAACTGGCAATTGTCTTTGGCTGAACTTGATAATGTATTGATAAATTCGCAGTTTAAAGGCC
>JAGXNZ010000034.1 GCA_019894655.1 Promethearchaeota archaeon
GAACCTCAAACTTAATGGTCTCTTTCCCGTATCCTTGTTTAGGTTTTCCTATAATTAGTAAAGACCACTTCACATAAGATCCATATTTCATACCCCAAAATTCTTTTTCGTGAGGCTCCCAGAGGTAGTTATGACTAGGTTGAGCGATCTCAGGAATTTTTAGCAATAGAAAATCTTTATTCATATCAGAAGTCTTTGAATCTCCCGCGATTGCAGGGGGTAGCTCTTCTACTTTACTACATGTTTGCCCATAAGCATCGCAATAACACACTAGATTTGCTTTTTGCAATAATCTTATTTCGACTTGTTTAAGTTCGTTTGAAGTAAAGTTAATTTTAAGCGTTTCTCCCGGTTTGAATACATCTTTTGATAAATTAATGTTCAAGCCTGAAATTGAAAGTGAAAGAGGATTTGGTTTTATAATCTGATCACCAGATTCCTTAGCTCTGATTTCAATCTTATGGGTTTTATTAATCACTAAATCGTCGTCTGGATTGTTCGGATGAGGTTGTCTTAAAATTAGTTTAATTTCATACTCTAGATTTCTATTTTTAATTGTTGGGATTACATTATTATTTATTAGTAATGCCTTCTCTCGAATGTATTCGCCTTTTTCAAAAATTCCCCTTGAAAAAATTTCTTCTTTGGTTATCTGAAGCTCTTTTAAGCATGGAGGATGGGTTAAAAGCCGAATCCCAGACCATAAAATTGACGAATCTTCATCGAAATTGAATATCGTTCTAACGTTTAGCTTGTCCCCCAAGTAAACATGTCCGTTATTCAAGTCATTAAGCTCTAATTTCATGGTCTATACAAAAGGAAGTATTGAAATTTATTATAATTATATTAATTGTAGAATTCTATTAATATTTTTTTTTACTATTCATTATTATTATATAAATCAAAATGCTTAGAATTATGAGGCAACTTAAAGCGATTTTATTTGATTTAGATGGAACCCTAATCGATGTCGATCTCAGTCAGTTTATTCCAGTATATTTAAAATTGTTTTTGAATAGTGTAGCGCACTTAATCCCTCCTAAAAAGATGGTTCCAGCCATATTGAAAGCGTCTGAATTCGTAAATAGTAACGATGGTAAAATTCCAAATGAGGAAGTGTTTTTAAATGCATTTTTTCCCGTTGAAGGCTATGAAAAGGACGAGCTTCAACCACTTTTTACTAAATTTTACGAGGAAGATTTTAAAGAATTACGGAAATTCACAAAAAAAAAACCGGAAGCACGGAAAGTTATTCAGACCGCTTTTAACAAAGATTATAAGGTTGTAATTGCAACAACACCCGTTTTTCCTTTAACAGCTATAGAGCAACGTCTTGATTGGGCAGGAATTGGTGATTTTCCATACGATCTCATAACTAGTATTGAAAACTCATGTGCTACAAAGCCGAATCTACTTTATTATCAACTGATATTTAAATATCTCAATCTCTCTGCTAAAGAATGCATTATGGTAGGGGACGAAGATAAGGATATGGTGTGTGCTAAGTTAGGCTCGCAGACCTTCTTAGTAAACAGTTCAAACACAATTTTGCACGCTGAAACTCCCGATCCAACTTATAAGGGAAATTTGGAAGATATAATAGAAGTTCTATGATCTTTTTAATTAAAAAAGAGGAATATGCAAATGGAAGGAGATAAACACGAGAAGATAGCGATAGATAAAATAATTTATAGAAAATTAACAAAAGATAATATTCAGAGTATATATCAATTGTTTGAAAATAATTCCCGCTTTTTTTCTATACCCTTTGATTATTTTCAGAGGGGAACTTTAGAAGACGATGGTTTAGATTATGATTTGTCTCTCATCTTATTTAGTCCAGAAACAAGTAGGCCGATCGCTGCTTTTATTATCGTGAAGAGAATAGAAATAAATGAAAACTATTGTTTTTTCAAGGGATGTGTAGTTGACAAGCAATACAGACGACAGGGACTTGGTTCTAAGATGTTTTATGAATTTTTAAAGCGAGCTAAAGAGAAAAAAATAACTCAAGTAATTTATGGTCCGAGCGTTCCTGAATTTTGGCAACCCGGAGTTGATA
>JAGXNZ010000294.1 GCA_019894655.1 Promethearchaeota archaeon
CTAGAAGCTCAAGAGTGGCTTCAAATTTTAAAGCAGCCTCTATTTTTTTCTCTAAAGTCGAACTTATATCAACAAAATAATTTGGTTTATGACCTAAGAGCCCCATAAACCAAACTTCTGAACACTCATAGGATTCTACGCCATTTTTAAATTGGTCAGTATAGAGTAAGGGAAACGCTGCAAACGCTGCTGCTTCGGCTGCCATCCGACCTACGACTAAATGATCGGGATGGACTTCATACGCAACCCAAGGATCAAAGGTTACTACGCGATCAGCTTTTAATTTCCTCACGAAATACATGAGTTTTTCTCGCAACTCAGGACCATTAATAAATCCCGCATCGGGGTAATCAAGAATTATGGTTTCCTTTACGCCTATAATCTCGTTTGCGCTTCTTAATTCTTTTTCCCGGGTAGCGGCAACTTGTTCTTTAGTTAAATCTCTTCTTAATGTTCCCACTTCACCGCTAGTACAACATAAGGCATAAATATCGTGGCCTTCATTTGCCCATCTAGCTAATGTACCTGCACAAAAAATAGAAAGATCATCTGGATGGGCAAAAATCGCTAAAATATTGTTAATTTTAGTATCTATTTTAATCACCTTTCGTATTATTATTTATAACTCACTTATAAGATTTTTTCGTCAGACTCTTTTGTGCTGTTTCTATTACTCTCTCGAGGTCCTTCTTTATGTCATTGGGTAATGGTACGGGTTTATGTTTTGCAAGTATCTCTTCTTTAATCAAACGACATCGTTCTTCCATATTTTTTGCTCCTTTCTTTACCCAATTATCGTAACTATTCCTATCTAAGATATTTGGGATGAATAGCGCTTTTCTAATATTCTTAGCGGTGTGTCGTTTATTGAGGAAACTCCCTTTAGGACCCGCATCGCTAATTACGTCGAAAGCGAAATCCTCATCATCGAAACTAAGAGTTCTATTAGTGCTTTCAATATAAGATATTATTTCAGATTGCATTACTAAGATGTCTAAGGATGTCCCTTGATCCATACCTGCTATGCCCATATGGCCAAATATGTCAGCTCCAGAAGCTATTCCAGCAGAAAGGGTAACTCCAGTTTCAAATCCTGCTTGAGCATCGGGCACTTTAGAATCTGTCAATCCCGCATTAATGTATACGGGAAATCCGTACGACTTCCCCATTTCGCACATAGCAACGCTAAAAATAGTCTGTTCTGGACCACCAAAGATTATTTGGGCAGTTCTCATGTCAAAAGCGTGGCAGATTCCCCCATAGCACACGGGCATTCCTTCTTTAACTAGTTGAGTTATACATATTGCAGCTAATATTTCTGCGTTTTCTTGAGCCATTGTTCCAGCTATGGTCGCGGGAGCAGAAACTCCCATCTGAGCCATAGGTCCTATGTGTACAGGAAGGTTGAGCCGAGCAGTCTCGAATAATAAGTCAATTCCATTGAATGGAAAGCTTAAAGGACTAACAGGTTCAAATAACGGATAAAATAACGGATATTTCTGAGCTTCTTTTTCACCTCCCCTGAGAGATGTAAGAAAATCAACGAGAAATTTAGCCGCTAAGCGATCGTAAAACCAAAAAGTAATTGGTTTATCCGTATTTTTGACCATTTCTAATGCTACTCGTAAACTTCGCCATTCTACGGGGATTTCAAGAGGATCTGACATAGCACCGGGTATATTTATTTGATCTAAGGCATCAGCTAGGCGAACAGCTTTCTCAACATCTTTCAAAGTAGTATGTCTACGCGCTTTCCCACCATCTTCCATAAAAAACGATTGTCCTGCAGAAGAGTTGTAATTCCGTTTTCCTACGCCAAATTCTGCCTTCTTAGAAACATCACGGCCATAAAGAGTGAATTGCTTACCAGCTTTAGAGACGAGCTCCATAACTAAAGCTGGAGGAATCTTTATAATATTGCTATTTATTTCCTTGTGTGCTCCGTAATCTATAAAACGTGACAAAATTTCTTCATGTGGTACAAAAACTCCAATTTCTTCAAGAATCTTAAGAGAATTGGTGTGAATTTTATCAATTTGCTGTTTGTCAAGTATTTTAACTTGCATTATCACTCACTAGTAGTAAGATCTCGATAGTTTATAACAAATTTCAATTAATATAGACACTATTTCTTTTCAACTTTATATACTTTTAATCTTTTAATTTGAGCAATAGAAATATCCTTATAGGTTGAGAATCGAGCTGTAGGAGTAGATTTATTTATATTCAATAATCTAAAGAAATTAATAAGTATCTAAATATTATTCACTCGTGAGACTCTATATTAATTATACTTTTAAGGTGAATTAACTTACCAGTTCAAAACTTTATGGAATTGTACAAATTTCTACCAAAAACCAACTGTAAAAAATGCGGAAAGCCCACATGTATGGCGTTTAGCTTAGATTTATTACAAGGAAAAGTTAAAGTAGATGAAAGTCTGCCGTTGTTAGAACTTAAATATAAAAAACAATACGATACATTAAAGGAACTATTAGGTTCTGAAGAAGGGCAACGGAAAGAACTAAAAATAAATATTGACGACAAACTCTGCGACGGGTGTGGAATTTGTGTGACCGTATGTCCTGTAAATGCAAGATATTGCCCATCAAGTCTAAGTGGAAAAGCTCCAGAATACCCTCCCGAGGATCACCAGCTATTTCAAGTGGTCGGAGGAAAATGTGAATTATTAAAAATAGAACACTGCAGAAGGTTAGACGCCAATGGGAGAGAAAGGGAATGTCGAGTTTGTGAAACCTACTGCCCTCGCGAAGCAGTTAAAATTGAATATGTATAATTACTAATTCACTATAACCAGTTGATGAATAGATTATGAAAAGATTTACTTGTTCGGGTTGTTCGCTCCTATGC
>JAGXNZ010000295.1 GCA_019894655.1 Promethearchaeota archaeon
ATTGTTCCCTTCTTTTTATATCGTTTTAATATTTCAGGAATAGATTCTATATCGATACCGCGTTTCTCACAAATTTCGGGTATTAAGTTGATTACTATGTTCCAGTTGACAAAATCTAAGTCAACATCATGAGTAATTTGTTCGATGCGAATTTGTTCGATTCTTTTGTGAACTTCAATTGCTTTGTCTTCACTTTGATTATATGGTTCTTCCAAATAAATCGTTTGCTGAGGTGTACTTGGAAAGCGTCGCGCATCTACTATTTCTATGAGTCTAGGAAGACCTTGGGTTACTGAGAATTCTTCTACTCCCGCGTAGTGAAATGTTCTTAAAGTCATTTGTGTGCCGGGTTCCCCAATACTTTGAGCTGCTACTGTTCCAACAGGTTCATGAGTTTCGACAATAGCGTTATTATAATTAATATAAATCTTGTTTAAAAGGTATTCCAGCTGTTCTTCTTCAAGATCTTCACCTTTGACACGATTTCTGATTCTGTCAATGAGATCGACGGGAATACCATCTTCTTTGAGCATTTCTAAGTTATATTCTATAATTTCTTGAGTTATTTTTACCATTTCATCTGACCTTTATAAAATTTAATCTCTTATCCTAATTTTTCCTTTTTCCACTCTAAATACCCTTTTGTTAGTTTCCCTCTCCATTCTGCGTTTTTACCTGTCTCTATGTTATACGATTTCCTCAATTCTTCTTCAGTAAGCGTTTGATCTTTCTTATCTGCTTTTTTCTGTTTTACAGGCTCATCTTTGGCAGTTTCCTTGGGCGTAGGTTTTTTTGCGGGAGGCTTTTTAGTTGATTTTGTTTTAGGTGTCGTTTTAGGTTTTGGACTTTTTTTCATTTCCTCACGAATTTCGTTTAAATCAAGTGCTTTAGCTTTAAGTAGAAGAACATCAAGATTTACGGCATCAGAATGGTCGGTATGCATAGGATCTATACTGTCGTCACCATAGCGGAATTGAATAATGTTTTTGTCACTGTTCCTTACAGTTCCATCATTTTCGATAATCATGTCTTGTAAAGCGTTTACCAACCGTCTTTGCATATATCCACTAGTAGAGGTACGAACAGCAGTATCTACTAGACCTTCTCGACCACCCATGGCATGAAAAAAGAATTCCTCGGGATTTAGTCCTTTTCGGTAAGAACTCTCGACAAAACCTCTTGCTCGAGGTGTTAAATCGTTTAGTTTAAAATGTGGAAGAGTTCTTGAACCATATCCTCTATTAATTCTTTCACCTCTAATCGCTTGTTGACCCACTACGGCGGACATTTGTCCTAAATTTAAAATATTTCCTCTAGCTCCCGATTTTGTCATAATGACTGAATGAGCTTCGTCTCCAATGTGATGAGCTGCGGTTTCTTCAGCCATTTTTCTCGCTTCTGCTAACACTTGTCGAATTCTAAGTTCAAGTGTTTCGCGCATAGAACGTCCTGGGGCTCGTCTTAAAACCGTCGTGTCATTTTCGTAATACGCTTTGATTAGCTTATCTGCTTCATCATCAGCATCTTTTAGGATTTTCTGAATATTATCATAAGCTTCACCAGAGACATAGACTTCATCCAATCCCATTGTCATTCCATTCTGACGGATAACGTACAATAGCATTTTTGTGGAGTTGTCTAAGAATTCTCTCCCTCGCGCGTTTCCATGGTCTTTAATTACACGCTGTAGTATACTATTAGATTGCATAGCACCGAATGAGTTTTCGTCAATAGTTCCCGTTATAAGAATACCGTTTTTAATTACCACATAAGCGTCGTATTCACAATCTTCTTCCTTACAAACATCACACTTCTTACAAAATTTTGATTTTACTTTTATATTCAAATCGTCTGGAAAAAGAGTACTAAAAATTTGCTTTCCGGAGTATAACTTCTCAGGATCGGTTTCAACAGGGGTAATATCATCTAAACTAAATTCTGGTTTGGTATTAAAGACATCTCCCAAATATAGTAATTTTAACGCGTCTTTTCTGTTATAAACTGAATCCACACTAGTAAATTGAAATACAGAAGAAATAAAGTCTTGAATACCTCCCAGAATTGGACCACCGAATCTCGGAGATAGTATGTGGTTTTGCACTTTCAATAGCAATTCGGCTTCAGTTCGAGCCTCTTCGCTTTGTGGAACATGCAAGTTCATCTCATCACCATCAAAATCGGCGTTATAAGGGGGACAAACGGTTAAATTTAATCTAAAAGTTCGACCATCCATTATTTTAACCTCGTGAGCCATAATAGACATTCTATGAAGGGAAGGTTGCCGATTAAACAAAACTAAATCACCATTAGATAAATGCCGCTCAACTGTATACCCTGGAGCAAGCATTTCTGATATTATTTTACGGTTCTTGACATACCGTAAATCTATCCTTCTACGATCGCTTCTAATTATGTAATTTGCACCTGGATGATTAAAGGGTCCATTAAGAACAAGTTGTTTCATTTCTTCGATGTTCCAATCGTTTATGTTTGTCGGGATGGTTAAGATTTTAGCTATTTCGATTGGTACACCTACTTCATTAATGCTAATGAAAGGATTTGGAGAAATTACGGAGCGTGCGGAAAAATCAACTCTTTTTCCACTTAAGTTGCTTCTAAACCTTCCTTCTTTTCCTTTTAATCTTTGGGTGAGGGTTCTTAACGCTCTCCCTGATCTATGTCTCGCTGGTGGAATTCCAGAAACTTGATTATCGAGATAAGTTGTAATATGATATTGAAGTAATTCCCATAAATCCTCAACGATTAGATGAGGTGCTCCTGCGTCAATATTTTCTCTAAGTCGTTGGTTGATGCGAATAACATCAACTAATTTGTGGGTTAAATCATCTTCTGATCTAATTCCACTATCTAATGTAATAGAAGGTCGAGCACATACTGGTGGAATAGGCAGTACCGTAAATATTACCCATTCAAGTCTCGCATTTTCAGGAGATACTCCTAAAATCCTAAGGTCATTATCTGTTATTTTTTTTAGACGTTCTAATATTTCAATAGGGGTAATCCTTCGGGAGCCCTTAGTTTCTTCTTCTTCGTAAAAAGTAGTTGGTTTTTCAATTACAATTTTTTTCTTTTTTGCGCCACAATACGGACAAACTTTACTTTTTCTTGCACGTTTAAAGACGATTTTCGTAGCATCTTCATCAACTTCAATGAAAATTCTGCGGTGTTTTAATTGTTCTTGCCTGAATGTTTCCATTTCTTCTTCTGTTAACATTAGCCTTGAACATTCAGGACAGATGCTTCTTAGGACTTTAAGGACTTTTTTCGCGTAGCCGACGTGAATCACGGGCCTAGCTAATTCTATATGGCCAAAGTGGCCCATACAATTACTTACAAGATTACCACAAGTCTGACATCTCTGTCCCGGCTCAATAGTTCCTAATCGCTGATCCATAAGACCACTTGGAATAGGTAAACCATCTTCATCATAAGTGTCTGCCGTAATTATTCTGGCAGCAGACATTTTTCTAATTTCGTCCGGACTTAGCAATCCGAATTTAATTTTTTCAATTAATTTTGTACGACTGAAAGAATAACTCATAAATCCAAAATAACCTCAATTTTTGAATTAAAACAATAAAACAATAAAGAATAAGTTAACAAGTTCTGCACTATAAAGGAAATAAGCAAGCAAATATTAAAAATTTTTCGGATTAGGCATTTTTTTATCTTATAGATACATCTATTTTATAGATGTATCCACTCAAGTAATGATGAAGATAAAGACGGTATTTAAAAGTAAATTAATGATTTTCGGCATTCAAATATTAATTTTACTGCTATCTAGCGTGATATTTAATTATCGGATTCAAATTGATTTTGATTTGAGTACTGACCCTCGAGCAGGGGAACAACAATTTATAATCCAATTTCTTGCAAATGTAATTTTATATAACACAACTTTTGGTTTTTTATACGTAAACCTTACATGGGTAATTGTATCTTTATTACCTATTCTAATTTTTAACAATTACAGAAAAGCTTATTCAATGAATTTAACAACTTTTTTTTTTCCTAATTTTTTTTTTTATGTTTTCTATTGGAGATATTCAACATTATCGTTTAGCTCTGTTTTCTCTACTTTTTTAATCGAAACTATCTTGCTATCTATTACAATCCTAATAGTTTCAATAGGGTTATCATTAATCTTAAAATTAGTTAGAAAAATTAAAAATGATGAGAAAAAAGTAAATATAATGGAAATAGGATTAAAAAATAGATCAGAATGCCCTCAATGTGGAACTATATTCGATTCAAAACCTAAATATTGCTATAACTGTAATATTCAGTTAAAAGAAGAATCAGGGGAAATAATTGGAAGCGAGAAATAAAAAAATGTCATTTGAACGATTATTTAAACCAAAAAATGTCCTAATATATGATGCTAAGCCGAAAATTTCCTTTTTTGTAGATGGATTTATTAGACAAGGATATAATTTGGAAAACCTCTATTTAGTTTCTACAAAAGTTGAAGAACTTCTAGGTATAAAATGTCTAAAATCTGTTGATGATGTTCTTGTTGATTCGATCGATCTCGTTATTTTATCCGTTAGAAGGGATGATTTGGTTAAGGAATTATCAGACCTGTTATCTCGTAAGATAATTAAGTTTATTCACATTTTTACGGCGGGTACTGGAGAATTTGACGAAAAAGGTGTTAAAATTGAGAGTGAAATCAAAGAGATTCTTAATTCTTATCCCTCTACGAGGAGTATAGGCCCAAATTGTATGGGTTTGTATTGTCCCCGAGGGAAAATATCATATTACTCCTCCTTTCCTACTGAAATTGGAGATGTAGGATTGATTTTCCAGTCTGGAGATTTACACTCTAAGATGGTTAAGTTTAGCGCTCGAAGATACAATTTAAGGTTTTCGAAGGGTGTAAGTGTAGGAAATTGCGTTGATATTCAAATTTCTGAACTTTTACATTATTTAAATATCGATAACGAAACGCAAGTGATCTGCGTTTATTTTGAAGGTTTGCCTGTTTTATACGAAAATGAGGGAAAAAAGCTCTTAGAAGTATTAAAAAGTATGACAAAACCCGTACTCTTTATGCGTGGAGGTAGGACTGAGAGAGGTCAGGCAGCAGTATTAACCCATACAGGCTCCTTGGCTTCAAAAGGTAATATTTGGAAAGCAATATTCAAACAGACATCAATTATTGAAGTTCCACCATCTTTAGATGAGTTAATCGATTATACCTACCTATTTTCCTCCCACATACAAAAATATAAAGAAAGAAGAAAAGAAGTAGAGTATCCCAAATCCAAAAATGTTTTATTAATTTTATGGTCTGGAGGTTTTGGAATATTAGCTACTGATATTTTAACGGAATTAGGTTTTAATTTACCAATTATATCAGGAAAAAAGTTAGACGCACTTAAACAAATATATCCTATTAAAATTGGGAGTTTAGCTAATCCCTTGGATATACCTTGGATTGTTTCAACTAAGGTGTATTTGGAGGTTTGTAAGGCAGCGATAGATGAAACTATTGATTTTGTGTTGATAGTAACTGATGCTTGGAGGGATTTGGATAGTGATAGATTCCAAATTTTTTACAGTAATTTACTTGGAATCAAGAAACATGTGGATTCTTTAGAAAAGATATTTGTGATTATATTGCCCCAGTATCCTAGCGAATCACGGAAAATTTTATCCAACAAACTAAAACACGATGGATTTCTCGTATATAAATCAATAGAGAGCGCAGCAAGGTCGTTTTTGAAGTTATATGAATATGGTAAAAAGAGGTAGGGAGTTGTATGGCCGGAGAAATAATCGCTATTTTCGCAGTCTTGACTTTTGTAGTATCAAATGTCCTCTTTCGAAAAACTGAGCGTGATGCGAGCCCGGTTTTCATTAACTTTTTTCGCACCGCAATTGGTACTTTAACATTTATAGTGTTAGCTGTTGTTTTAGGTATTTTTACATATATATTCTTATTACCACTGAATTTATGGGTAATAACATTCCTAAGTTTTCTTTTTGGACAAGTAATTGGAGACACAGCATATTTTAAAGCGCAAAAAGAGCTTGGTACTACGATTGCTTTAGCGATTTCCATGACATTCCCTTTGTTTACTGTTATTCTTTCATTAATTTTCCTAAACCACGCTTTTGAATTTAAAATATTTCTTTCAATCATACTTATTGGGTTAGGGATCATAGTGATAGGGAGATCAAAAATAATAACTGAAAACAAAAACGATCTAGATTCGAAAAATCACAATCAAAAATCAAAATCTTATATTTCCTTTAAACCAATTATTTATGCTTTAATCGCTTCGCTTGGATGGGCTATCGGTCTTGTTATAATAGATTATGTGACGAATAGGATCGATCAAATCCCGAATACAAACGGAATGAGTTCTATTATTAGTAATGTAATTCGCTTTCCATTTGCTCTTTTGATATTGTTGCTAATGGTCTGGAGAGAAAACAGATTTGGTGATAGAAAACAAATCATATATTCATTTAAAAAGCCTTCTCAAACCTGGTTAGTTCTACTTATAGCATCTATTATAGGTACTTCTTTAGGAGCATATTTATACACTGAAGCTGCTCACACAGCTGGAGCCATTGTGATGTCATTGATAGCGAGTGCAAGCCCCCTATTTTCGCTTCCGCTAACATATTGGTTAAATAATGAGAGGATTAGTAAATACGGCTTCTTGGGAGTAATTTCTACGATCATTGGAGTTATTGTGGTTATAATTTAAAATTTTACTCGTAATATCGCTCAAATAGTTTCAATTCATCTGAAATAGCTTTTAATTTCGTTTTTTCTTCATCAGTTGGAGAATCCTCATCGTAGATGTCGTAGAGACTTAATTTGAGGTTATGTCTTACTTTTTTCTCTATTTTATTTATCTTTTGTTTTGTAGCAAAGAACTTAATAGCTTTAAATTTTAATTTTGTTAATTTTTTTGACCATTCTTTAGTAAAATCTCCTTCTTGGATTTCTTTCAATATTTCTTTCATGGTAGATTTTAAAGGTAGTTTTCTAAATCGAATACCCCTAGACATGGCACCGTATTGACTCGTTTGAGAATGGAAATCGACTTGTTTAATTAATCCTACATCTGCCATTTTCTTATATGTATAAGCCATTTCTGTACTCATATACATTTCGATTAACACTGCTTCAGGAGGGTAACCAGCATCGATCAAAGTGTAAATTGAAGTTAATAAAATTCTCCCAAACGCTGGACCAAACGCTTGTTCGTTGAATAAGTCTAGTTCCGCTTCCTGTTTAAAGCTGAGCATAATAGCTCCCTTTTTCAAAGTGCCTATCCCTTTAGCCAAAGCTAGTATGATTTCTCTTGCATTGCCAGTGAAATCTTGTTCAATGGCAAAAAGCTAAAAAATCCATGATTAGTTAGGAAATTTTCTCTGACACCTACACCAATCATTCTCGGAGCCAATAACAGAACATCGACATTATCAGGAGGTAAAATTAAATTAAAACCAATGTTATACCCGCTTGCAAATACTATGGCAGAACTTGATTTGAGAAAAGGGCTGATTTCCTCTCTAAATATAGTTTCCATCAATTCATCAGGAACAAGAATAAAGGAAATATCAGATTTCGATACTGCCTTCTTAATATTGTAAACGTTAAAACCATCTTTTAAGGCGAAATCTTTATAATCATCTTCTATATTTCCAATTATTACATTTAGCCCTGAATCCCTTAAATTTAAAGCTTGAGCACGACCTTGGTTACCATATCCAATAATGGATATAACTTTTGAGTTAATAAAGCTTAAATTACCGTCAGTTTCGTGAAAAATTTCTACCATCTTATTATCCTTTTAATTTTTGAATTAGATTATAAATTAAAATTAATATTTTTAGCGTAGAAAAAGTATAGCGTATTTTCAGAGTAATTTATCGTACTTAAACTCATGAGTATCCAAGATTTTTTTGGTCATCTCTACGAAAATTGCCCTTATGTTATAATTGTCCTTCGCAGAAGTCTTGAAAAAATTCACATCATTATATTTTTTCCTAAAACTTTCTATAACTAACTCGTCAACTTTTTCCAGTTTTTTTGCTAAATCACTTTTACATCCGATTAATAACTTTGGAGTTTGGCTTTGATTCTGTTTTAAAAGATGTTCATACCACCAATCCAAACCGATTAATGTGTTATTTAGGTTAAACAAGCTGAATACCATAAATATTCCATTTGTTCCGTGAATATAATAACTAAACATTTGCTTAAATTGTTCTTGACCACCAAAATCCCAAAGAGAAAGTCTAACATATGTTTCATTCCCATCTACAATAATCGGAAGGTCATACGTGTAAAAATCGATCCCAATGGTCAAACGCGTTGCTGCATCGAACGTATCAAAACACAACCTTCTCGCAATACAAGTTTTTCCCACACCGCCTTGACCGAGTAGGCATATCTTGAAGATAAAATGTGGAGGTTTTTCGGATTTAAATGACATTAACTATCAACTGCGAAGTTTATTCTCTTAAAAATCTATTAGTATCTAGAAATAAACATCATTATCGGTTTTAAATC
>JAGXNZ010000035.1 GCA_019894655.1 Promethearchaeota archaeon
ATTCTAAATATTCTAATGAAAGATTGTTAAAAGCGGTTTTGGTAAATATATTTATTGCTGAAATAAATCCCCCTCTCAAATCCATGCTTACTTTGCAAAGATTATCTTTTTTTTCAATTTTCTTAAACTCGTAGTTTACTAGAATAAATCCTCGGAAAACGATACCTATTTCGTAAAGTTCTTTCATTATTAATTATTACTTCCCTGCTAGAACAAGTTCAATACTATGCCTATATATTTAATAAAAATATTTGTATTTATTTTTGCTCTATTATTTCAAAAAATTAAATTAAAAAACATTTAGAATTTAGATTTTTTTCTTAATATTATGGCTTTTTCTGGACATTTGGACACACATAACCCACAACCAAAGCAATAATCTGGGAGAAATGTTAATTTTTCGTTATTAAAAATTCTTGCACCAAAATTACAGTATTCTACGCAAAATCCACAATTATTACATTTTCCTAAATCCGTAAAAGCGATAAAATCAGATTTTATCATCTGAGGAGAACCGCTTGTTAAGAATTTATTCATAATAACACAACAGCATGGACAACAATTACAAACAACATAATAGAACATAGGATTAGGAAAATAAATAATCTGGTGGACTAAACCCCGTCTGTCACTTTCTTCCAAAAGCTGTTTTATATCTCTCTTTGAAACTTTTATTAAATTTTCCGATTTATAGGGAATTTCACGTAATGATTTTCCAAACCCTATATGAATGCAGGTTTTAATAGGGTGATCACAATTTGGCGTATCTGAATGCTTTCTTTGCGTTTCTCTACAATAACAATTAGAAATTCCAGTAACCTTCGATCTACTTAACAGCGACAGAATCTCTTGGGAAGGAAGAAACTTGGTTTCAAGGTCTAAGTTTACATTCAATGGAATAACCTTTCCTCCCCACCTACTCTTAATAATGTACCGGTTCACTATTTTAATCGTGTTAATGTTTAACTTAATGTCAAGAAACCTAAAAGCTTCGAGTATTAAATATTCAAATGCTCCGAATACAAACGACAGAATCTTACCAATAGTGGGCACTCTGTCCAAAAGAATATCAATTTTTGCGTGAAAAAGTCTGTAAGGAAAAGTTGCCATAACATTGAATCGAGACTACTTTTAAATTAAGGGAGAGAATTATGTAATCAATTTAATTATTATTCTTTATTGATTTATACTAATCATAATAAATGTGATAAAATCAATAGAATAGTTGAATATTATGAGTAATACAGATAAAGAAGTTTTAGAAAAAGCGTTTGCGTTAGGGAAAAAATACGAACAAGAATGCACTGGATGCGCTCAAACAACAATTGCAGCGATATTTGAGGCTTTAGGAATATGGAATGATGATGTTTTTAAAGCAGGGAGCGGTTTAGCAGATGGGTTAGGTTTAACAGGCGATGGTTCTTGTGGGGCGTTAGTGGGAGCATCTATGGTAATAGGATATCTCTTTGGAAGAACTCGTGAAGATTTTAAAGATATGTATAAACCTATGAAATCTTATACACTAGTAAAAAAATTGCATGATCAATATGTCAAACAATATGGTTCTTGCCGTTGTTACGATGTTCAAGAAAAATCGATGGGTAGAACGTTTAATTTATGGAATGCCGATGAAATGAAAGAAGCCTTCAAGTCGGGAATGATGGAACATTGTTCTACCCTTGTAGGGAATGTTGCTAAAATTGCTACTAAAATTATCTTGCGTAATGGATTTAAACCGAAATAGATAACGGCGATTTCTGAAATTAAAACAATAACGCGAAAAGAAGTACATAAGATCTGGTAAAATGAGAGAAATTAAGTGTTTTCATAATAAAAACGCTAGGGATTTTTTGGTTGAAAAATCGTCTGTTAAGTTTATGTCTAAAGAAATTGTTAATAGCGTTAGAAATTTTCATAAAAAATTTAGTCATTACAAACCTACTCCTCTTGAATCTTTAGATAACATGGCCAACAAGTTAAATATCAAAAAAATCTGGATTAAAGACGAATCCTTCAGGTTTGGACTAAATGCATTTAAGGTATTGGGGGGGTCATATGCAATTGGTGTTTACCTAAGCCGTAAGCTCGGTATTGACATTAATAAACTGTCATTTGAAAAAGTGAAATCACCTGAATACAAAAAGAAAATTGGTGATATCACATTTGTCACTGCTACAGATGGGAATCACGGAAGAGGAGTTGCATGGGCTGCTAGAGAATTAAACCAAAGCGCTGTAGTTTTTATGCCTAAAGGTTCTTCTAAACACAGAGTAGATAATATTAGAAAAGAAAATGCAAAAGTTATCGTAACAGAGAAATACTACGACGCTACCGTTAAAATGGCAGCGGAATTTGCGCAAAAAAACGGCGTATTAATTCAAGATACTTCCTGGGAAGACTACACTGAAATTCCAACATGGATTATGCAGGGATACGCTACTCTGATTGACGAGGTATTAGAGGAGTTAAAAAAAGAAGGAGAATCCGCTCTAACGCATATTTTTCTCCAGGCAGGCGTTGGATCTTTAGCTGCAGGAATTCAAGCTTACCTAATGAGTAAATTTAGCATTAATAGACCTATTACTCTTATTATCGAGCCCAACAATGCTGCGTGTCTTTACAAATCGGCACTAATAGGAGATACTAAACCTCATGTGGTTGATGGTAATTTATCTACGATAATGGCAGGTTTGGCTTGTGGAAAACCAAGTTTAATTGCTTGGAATATACTTAGAGATTATTCAGATTATTTTATCTCGTGTTCAGATAGAATCTCTGAAAATGGTATGAGAATGTTCGCAAAACCTTTGTTGGGCGATCCGAAGATTGTTTCCGGAGAATCGGGCGCTGTAGGTTTGGGATTACTTATAGAAATACTTAACAATGATCTTTATAACGATCTTAAAGAATCTTTGGGTTTATCAGAGGATTCACGAGTTTTAATTTTTAGTACCGAAGGTGATACAGATCCAGATCATTATAGAGAAATAGTGATGGATGAAGACCAAATTACGTTATAGTTTATACTAAACTCTTGTTCTGTTTATCTTGGAATTGTTTATTTGAAAATTGATAATTTTTTAAACATATAGTATTTTATTAACTTATAACATAAAGATTTATTTTTCACCTAAAAAGGTTAAATCTATGTCAGCTCAAGATGATGAGACTCGTTTTTGCCCGTATTGTGGAATTAAGTTAAAACATCCTTATTGGGAGCATGTTCAATCAGTTCACGCTGAAAAATATGCCCAGAAAGAAAC
>JAGXNZ010000296.1 GCA_019894655.1 Promethearchaeota archaeon
AATTGGACTGACGCTTGCATCGACCGTATGGTGAGTATGGTAGAGCGCGATAAAAACCACCCTTGTGTTGTAATTTGGTCTCTGGGAAATGAGGCAGGAATGGGTGAAAATTTTAAAATTATGAAGATTGAAGCTCTTAAAATAGACTCAACCAGACCAATTCATTACGAAGGAGATTATAAACAGGAGATTTCTGACATAATTAGTAGCATGTATTTTTCACCTAAACAGCTTGAAAGAAATTTGAAGCGAAACACGGCTGGAACTCCAGGAAGAATGGTTAAACTAAGTACTCCAAGACCTTATGTTTTATGTGAATACGCCCATGCGATGGGTAACAGTTTAGGCAATTTTCAAGAATTTATGGATGTGTTTGAAAAATACCCGAATGCCATAGGAGGATTTATTTGGGATTTTATAGATCAGGGATTAAGGAAAGTTTCAGATAATGGAGAAGAGTTCTGGGCGTATGGAGGGGATTATGGAGATGAACCAAATGATAACAATTTTTGCATCAATGGTATAGTGCTACCAGATCGCACACCCAATCCAGCATTATTTGAAGTTAAGAAAGTATATCAAAACATCAAACTATACCCTATAAGCCTATTGGAGGGAAAGTTAGTAATCCATAATAAATTCGATTTTATAAATTTAAATAATAGTAAAATAAATTGGGAACTAACCGCTAATGGTAATATCATTCAAACTGGGACTATTGAAAATTTAGAAGTTGGACCCGGAGAGCAAAAGGAAATAATTATACCATTTCAAAAACCTAAACTAGAACCGAATACTGAATACCATCTTAAAATTATATCGTCTCTGAAAAGTAATGAGCTCTGGGCAAAACAGGGTCACATTATCTCCTGGGATCAATTCAAACTACCATATAGTACACTAAAAGAAACTTTTAACTTGGAAGACCTCCCAGAAATAGCAATGGATGACTTAAAAGAATCTTATGAAATTACGGGGGATGAATTTAAACTAAGAATTGGTAAAACAACTGGTGTTTTAGAAGCATACATGTACAGGAATATAGGGCTATTGAACACTCCATTAATCCCCAATTTTTGGAGAGCTCCTACAGATAACGATCTAGGATTGATAGATTTTTCTGAACAGTCATTTCATAGTTTTGATTTTAGTTGGAAAGACACAAGTAAAAATAGAACTGTAAAAGAAATTAGATTTGAGAGGATTAATCCTAGTGTTATCAGAATTCTTGTACTTTTTAATATTGATAAGTCAGAGCTGGATATGTCCATCCAATATACAATATATGGAGATGGTAGTATAGTTATCCAAAATTTTATTCGACCAACGACAAATATGGGTCGTTTTGGTATGCAGTTGACAATTCGTAATAAATATGATCAACTAACATGGTTTGGGAGAGGTCCTCATGAAACTATGTTCGACCGTAAAACAAGTGGGGCTTTAGGGATTTATTCAGGAAAAGTTGGTGAATTAATTCACAATTATATAAGACCACAGGAAAATGGTAATAGAACGGATGTAAGGTGGGCGGCATTAACAAACGAAGAAGATATAGGACTTTTTGTATCGGATATAGGAGGTACGCATCTTAGTATAAGTGCGTGGCCATATTCTTTAGAAGATTTAGAATTAGCCAGACATACTTACGATTTGCCTAAACGCGAATTTATCACTTTAAATATTGATTACAAGCAACAAGGAGTAGGTGGAGACATCCCAGCAATGGCTATGCTTCACAAAAAATACAAATTAAGGGGCAATGAGGATTACTCTTATACTTTCAGAATCAAGGGATATTCTAAAGATAAAGGAGACTTTAATACTCTTTTTAAAAAGATTCCCCCATTAGAATAAAAAGAGCTCTCTTTAGTTATCGTATATCTTTATTTTTTTTGGTTTTCCACCATCGCGAGCAGATTTAGAAGCTTGAATTCCTGACATACAGAAGTTTGCAGCAACTTTAGCATGTAATGAAGCTTTTACTCCTTTTTCTATTGCCTGAAACCAGTCATCCAGTATACGAGCATCACCACCATAAAAAAGTCCCTCAACGCGAGGAATTATACTATATAATAAATTTTGATCAATTATTTTAGTGTTCCCCTTTCTATGTTGGATTTTATTAATTTTATGTCCATCAGCCATAAATAAACGACCGGGTTTACCAACTTGATAACATTCATATGTTCCAGTTCGACCTACTATTTGAATCGAAATTCTAGTGGGTTCTCGAGCAAAGATGTAAGCGTTAGCACATTTAGCAATAGCTGTAGTTTTTGTTCGAAATAGCGCAACTTGGAAAGCCTTTGCAGGTTTACATATCGGATCTCCTTGATACCCTCCAATATCGTTAGCGAAACTTGTAACTTCAATAAAGGGCATTGGATTCTTAAGACCTCCTAATACAACTTGAGCGGGACCAATCGAGTGAGCATACATTATTGGATCGAATAATTGATACCAAGAGTCAACACGAGGAGTATCAATATCTCCAAAACCCCGGTCTCTCCATCGATAAGTAACATCATGCAAATATTCTGATTCGGTATAAACTGGTTCACTTATTTTACCAGTTGATATGAGGTGAGCAGCATATAATACTTCAGGAATGTAGCAATAATTTTCTCCAAGCTGATAGATTTTCCCTGATGCGTCCTCAGCGTTTATGATCTTATTAATATCTTCCTCACGAATAGTCATTGGTATCTCTGAAAATACATGTAAATTAGATTCTAATGCTGTAATAGCTTGTTCTGCATGAAACTGAGGCGGACTAGTTATAATAATTGCGTCAAGTTCTTTAGTATCTAATAGGTCCTCAAAAGTTTCTGCTGTTTTAACTCCCACTTTTTTTTTAAGCATTTCAGCAATATTTGAATCTGGATCAAATATGGCAACCAATTTTGATCGCCCCTTTAGTAGTGGGTGATTGTCTATTTCAGCCAGAAGACCAATTGAGTGAAGACCAAAACCTACCATCCCAAAATTTAATAGCTTTCCCATAATTTTAGATAATTTGCGAAATTATTAATAGTTAAAGGTAACTGACGAATTTGTAGAAAAATGATCCCATAGGTTTAATTTTTGTGTAAGCTTTCATAATTTATGGATAAAAAAATTGTGTTAATTGGTGCTGGTAGTGCCGCTTTTGGACCACCTACCTTTGTCGATTTGAATTTAAGTCAAACGTTAGCGGGTTCTACCATTACGCTTGTCGACATAGATACAGAAAAGCTACAAATGGTATATGAAGTATTATCCGAAGATAATAAAAAAATCGGAAATAAGTTTAATATAGAATTTACGCCAAATAGAGAAAAAGCTCTAAAAGGAGCAGATTTTGTTATTAATTCAACTGAACATGGAGATCGATTTGAGTTACGGTGGCAAGATAACACAATCCCTAGGAAACATGGCTCAACAGAAAGAATGGGTGAATGTGG
>JAGXNZ010000297.1 GCA_019894655.1 Promethearchaeota archaeon
ATTGGGAGGCACGGACCGCAATGAGAAGATGAAAAAAATAAAATTTTCGGATAATCTTGCTGAAACTTTTCTAACATACATCACCCTATTTGTGCCTGCAAATCCTTTTTTTTTAAATTCATTGATCCTTGTATTTTTCATAAAGGTCTTTAATTATTGCTTGGAACGCTTTATACACACCATTACCTGTTTTTGCGCTTGTTTTGTAGTATCCTAGAAAATCTCTTTTTTCAACAATATCTTTTACTTTACTATCGTCTAGTTCTTCGTTATTCACTAAATCAATTTTATTTCCAAATAACACAATTGGAATATTTCCACAATATTTCTTAATATCTTCATGCCATTCTGAAATGTGCTCAAAGCTATTATCAATTTCTTTTGAAGCATGAGAAAAAACTATAATCGCAGCTTTACTACCCTTGTAAAAAGTAGGTCTCATAAAGGAAAACTCGGCTTGACCTGCAATATCCCAGAAAAATAATTTCACGGCGCTATCTTCTATTTTCTCATCATATTTAGAGAATTGTGCACCTAAGGTTTTAATATACTCTTTTTTAAAACTTCCCTTCGTATATTTCTTTATTAGCGATGTTTTTCCGACACCCCCATCTCCAATAACGGTAATCTTAAAAACGAAATCCTTCCTCTCGTCACTTTTACTCATAAAATCACATTATAGTTTTATCTTGATTGTCTTTGTAATTTCTTCTACTTCTTTAGAATATAAATTATAAATTATACTTTTTATTTATATTGCTTTTTATTATTAAATGAATTAAAATGTGATAGATTACTAATGGAATTTTTAGAAAAAATCAAAGAGATTATTACATATTTTACATCTAATAAAATTACCTTAGCTATTGCGGAATCTTGTACAGGAGGGTATATTTCGAGTATGTTTACCAACATATCTGGCGCCTCTAAAGTTTTTGAGAGGGGAATAATATGTTATAGTAATAAATCAAAAGTTACTTTATTGAATGTAGATCCTGAAAGTATAAATCAGTATGGAGCAGTATCAGAAACGGTAGCAAAACAATTAGCGAACAATATTAGAGACCTCTCCAATGTTGACATAGGAATTGGGATTACTGGCATCGCAGGTCCTACGGGCGGTACGCCTGAGAAGCCTGTTGGATTAGTATATATAGGGATTTCAACTTTCGATATAACTTTCGTGGAGAAGCATTATTTTGATGTAGATCGGATAACTTTTAAAGCTAAAATATTGGAAAAAATTCTTATACTGTTACAAAATTTCATAAAATAACTCCTCGACACTCAGGCTATTTCTTGATTGTGGCGGAGAAGAACGAGAGATTCAACAAAACCTTTTTCTTTAAATATCGAAATCTCAAAATAATGTATTAATCTCTTTTGATTAGAAATAAAGTGTGAAGGTCTTTTAAATGAATGTTAAAAAGTTGTATGGAATTTTTTTCTTAGTCTATTTCACACTAGGAGTATTTGAAGCGTATTTTGGTTTATACATTCCGTTGTTTTATTACGAGATTTTGGCAAAAAAAAAAACCGATTTAGCATTCATCCAATTTTTTGGGTATCTATCATTAATTATAACTCCTCTAGTTGCTTACATCTTAGATACCCATATAGAATCTGAACGAAATCATAAATTCTTTGTGTTTTTTTGCGTTATTTTGCTATGTTCGTGCTTCCCAATCTTTCTTATTAATAAAAACATCCTACTATTGTATGGAATTTTTTTGGGAGTATATTTTCTTAGCAGGATGTTTATTCGTACAATTATGAGTAAGATTTTCCTCACACTTAGCGTGGAATCGCCAAAAATTAAACACCATATGATATTAATCGTAAATGGAGCTAGAGGTGTTAGTTTTCTCTTAGTGTCTTTATTTTTCGATTTTATTATTAAAGATGTTTACTCTTTACCACAGTGGGAATTTTTCTTCATGATCGGTTGGATCTTGACGCTACCATTGCTTTCAATTTTTCTGTTTTTAAGACATAATATAATATTTAATAATCAAAGTTCAAAAAATAGTAATAAAGATTTTAAAAGCAAAGTAATTAGAAAGAAGAGCCAGAAAAAGGTTTCTTGGTTTGTTGTTTTCTTATATATTGCTTTCTTTTTAGCGTCTTCAGATTTAATCTTTTTATCGTTAGTAAGTTCGTGGGTTTTAACGAGATATAACGAGTCTTCGCTAAGAATTTTCTTTAACTTTTATTATGTGATCACGATATGTTCTCTTCTTGGCTATTACTTAGCTTCAAAAATCGCTAAAAGGATAAGTAATATATTTCTTCTCTTTATTTTTTGTTGCTTTTATCTCTTTTTCTTAGTTCTCTTGCCGTTTTCAAATTTCCCCATGTTTTTAGTGCTTCAATGTGGTCTTGCATTTGCAGGTTATATAGCTAATTATATGTATGTATCAATCTCTCAAACGATTTCAGTAAATAAGCGAAATAAAACTTTTGTGTATCAGATGTTATTAACTTGTCAATCAATCGCAAATATTGTGTTTTCTCCTATAGGAATTTCGTTATCTGCTTCTATCAGCGTGGAAATTTTGATTTTCCTATCTTCAATCTTACTTGCTTTTTCTTGCGGAATTCAATTAACTCTCGTATTAATAAATAAAATCAAGGAAAATAAAGAATTTTATTAATCTTTTTTTTATTAATATTTATCCTTATTGAGCAAGATATCTTCAATCATATTAAAAAAAGGGAGAAAATATGATTCACCCGCATATAGGGTTTTAACCCTTAGCGAGGAAACTTTTTAGGGAGTTGTATCACCATTTGCAGGCATTTTAGCCAATTACCTCAATTTTTTTGTTGCAATGTAAAGCTTTTATTGTATATAAACCCGCAATCTTCAAGCAATGGGTTATAATAGCTCACACTGTCTCACTATATATATTCAATTATAGATATAAAAACATCGAAGAAAAAGATATGTAGATTTTTATTCTTAGTATAGTTTTTTTCTTATACTGATTATATGACTTCCTATAATTAATTTAATTAATTAATTCTATTACTATTTCCTGTCATTTCTTTTGAAAGTTGAAACATTGTTGATTACTAAACTAATTTGCCTTTTTCCATTATTTGTTTTTTTGTTCCATCTTTGTATTCAACAGTTATATTAGCTTGAGGAGCCGTAACAAAATCCCAATGTACTTGTGAAACCGAAGTGCCTCCCATCATCGTATTTGAACCAAACGCTAAATGTACGCTACCATTAATTTTTTCATCCGTTAGAATATAACCGATTGCTTTTGTGATTTCTGGATTACATCCAATTCCTAATTCAGCAACATTATAAGTTCGTAATTCTGGTATATTATTTTCTCTGTCGAATTTTTCACTTTGCTTAAAAGTGTTAACTAAATCGCTTAAGTTCTCACGAGCAGTAACTTCATCGAGCAACAGTTGTCCATCCTTGAATTTTAGATGTACATCCTTAATTATTTTATTACTAAGCCTATCTCTTGTTAAAGGACAGAAAAGAGTTCCTCCTCCCATTTTTTCGTGGGGAGGGAAAAACAGTTCTCCTGCCGGTAAATTTCCTCCTAATAATCCTATCGCTATTCTATCATCAGAAATCAAACCGTTATCTAAAATCATAGGGCGATCTTGAATTGTTACCTTAAAATCTGTCCCAAGATCATCTGAAACATAAACATTTTTTGCATTTTCAAAGAAACACCCTAAATTTTTTGTAATTTCGTCCATTTTGTTTTGTGGAATGCTCATTCCACCTACTATAAATTTTTCTAATAAATCATATTCAATGCCATAATGATTAGCAGCTTTTTTTGATGGCCACCCTGCATAGCACCATTTTTTACCTGGCGCGTATTCTTTTTTCCCACCATAAAGAATATCCTTTATGGGTGCGAAATATTTAATTTTTGCATTCAATTTTTCTCTCGGTGCTCTGCTACGAACTCCTGGATCCTCGTCTGGTTCAATTACAATATAGGCATCAATATTTTCAATCAATTTTAAATAATGAATAGGTGTAATTCCTAAAATTTCACTACTAATGCTCGAGTCTTGGAAGGTGGCTTCAGTAAAGTAATCGCTAACAGATGTAATTACGGGGACTCCATCATTCCTATAAACATTCAATGCTATTTCTTCTAAAAGGTCCTGGCTATAAATTCCTCCTCTAATTAGAATATTTTCGCCCTTTTTTTGAATGTTTATAGCGTTTACGATGTTTTTAGCACATAGTTTAATTTTTTCTTTTTCAACCATAATTGACTATATCATTTTTCTTTAATATTAATTTCTCCGATTTAAATATCCTATTTAAACGAGATTCTAAATGACATTAGATTTATTACAAAGAATTGTTTTAATTAAAATATCTATGGAATGAATTCTTAACAAAATCACCTTATATTATTGTTTTAATATTGAGTATATCTGAATTATGGTAATACGAGAAGTAGGTTTATTATTTAGGGGATTTACATTAGTAAAGAGAAGCTACCATAAAACTACTTTGGGAAAAATAGATGCTGATCTAAGAAGCGGCTTGCTCACAGCACTCTTAAATTTTGCTGAAACTGCATTTTCTACTGGATCTGTAGAATACTTTCAAGGTAATAGATATACAATCGCGTTTATAAACGCGAATATCTTAGCAGACGACAGCGTTGAACCCGAACTTTTAATATCTTATGCTATTATAGATAAACGGAAAAAGATAGACAAATACGTGAACAAATTAGTCAATCCCCTATTAGTTAAGGTTGCGGAGGGTTTTAAAACACAGAATGAAGGTAAAAATTTATCTGAAGTATCCCAGTTCAGAATTTTTAAAAAAACGCTAGATGAAATTTTCGGATCGAATACAAAAAAAGTTGATCAAAAGTTAGACGGCTTGTTTTATTAAAATTATCGATTCTATTTATTTGATGTAAAGCATCATTTTCATAATAATTTTTTTTTTAAAAACCATAACATTAATGGTAGAGCGATAGTTGCGTCAGAAATAACCGTAGAGAATTTAGCGTTTTGACTTACTTTTCCCCAAGAAATTGCTTCGTGTAAAGTCGCTCCACTAAGACCTCCCTGTTCTGGACGATCCATTGTTATCTGAATCGCATATTGTGCAGAGTTTGGGCAGAATTGAAGCGATTGCATAATAAAATTTTTAGGCACGCCCCCACCAACGATGCAAACGCCGGCACATTTTGCACCCCAAGCCAAGTTAACCATATCTAGCATGTCTGTAAAGTGATTAAGGTTTAATTTTTGATGGTGGAATCCCAGCTGGAGTGCTAAACCGGAGTCAGTAAAAGCGGGACAAAAAATTGGAATATTTTTTTCTGCACATATCTTTAAAATAGATTTATTATCTGGTGGTAGATTATCGCCAAGGTACTTTAAAAAAGAGCTAACAGACATTTCATTAGTAGGAATTTTTAGCTGCGATACAAAATCTTCGATACCTTCATAAACTTTATTTGGCAAGTATACATCGTAGATTCTATTAAGCTCTTGGTTGTGCAACTCAGAATCACTAACATTCTTAATGTTTATTTCTCCTTGTAAATGGTGAAAACCAAGAGTTTCAGCTATATCATGAGTCAAGGAAGCACCTGTAGTAACAAATATATCTATGAATCCCTCTTCTACAAAATCGTGAATGACTTTCTGCATCCCTGCTGGTACTAACGCTCCAGCAAGTCCAAAGAATTTAACACAATTTTCATCTTCGATCATTTCCTTATAAATTTCACACGCAACGGCTAATCTCTTTGCGTTAAATCCGGTATTTCCTAAAGATTGAATAAATGAAATAATATCTCCATTCTCGTCTACATCTATTTGCTCTACCTCTTTCAGTTTCTTTTTCAATTCTTCATCTGGCACTTGTTTTCATCTCATTTACTAGTTAAAATAAAAGACACTAATTCTATTATTATTTTTGCAGCCAATTTTAATGTTATATTGTTTGGTAAATCCAAGGAAGGTGAAACTTCAACGATATCAAAACCAATAATATTAACATTTTTAGTAATTTCTCTGAAGATTTTCCATATTTCACGATAAGTAAAACCTCCAGGAATAGCATAACCTGTTCCCGGTGCTACAGATGGGTCTAAAACATCGATATCAATCGAAATGT
The DNA here is from genome assembly GCA_019894655.1 of Promethearchaeota archaeon. Next base: position 6,140 of record JAGXNZ010000297.1, read on the forward strand.
ATATGTTTTTCATGTTAGATTTTTTAAAAAAGTTTATGATTTTATCGACGAATGCATCTATTCCGATGTCGTGTAGCACATAAGCGTTTAAATACGTAATTTGCTCGCTTTTTGCAAAGTCTAACTCTGGAACATCAATATCTCTCGTTCCAACAATAAGTAAATTGTTCTTTGATATATAATCTAAATCAAAAATGCGGTGGGAAACTGTAGCGTGAGAATATTTACCTTTATCATAATTTTCATACAAATCGAGATGAGCGTCAAAGATAAGAATTCCAAATTCACTTTTTCTATCAAAAGAATCTCCTATAGCTTTTACTACGGGATAAGTGCAAAAATGATCGCCTCCAACCATTATAGGAACTACCTCTTTTTTTTGATTAAATATAGATTTCATAAAATTAACAATTTCTATAATATTCTTCTCTATGTTAACAGGCTCAATCGATATGTTTCCTATATCAACAACTTTTAATTTAGGTATTTCAACCCCCATTTCAGTTGTTAATCCTAAATTTTCTGAAATTTCACGTATTTTTTGTGGTGCTCTTGCTGAATCAGCTACTATCAGAGAACTTAAGTAGTCCCAGGGGATTCCAAAAAACACAAATTCCGTATTATTATCAATTGTTTCACCAAAATCAAAAAAAGTCAAAATATTATCCCTCTTTTCTATATAAATTACATTTGATTTAAAATATCTATTCCTAATATGTCTAATCCAATTTTAATTATGATTTGAACGCACCTAATTAGTAATATTCTAGTTTTTTCTAATTTTTTATTATCAGATAATACCTGGCATGAAGAATAAAATGAATTGAAAGCTTGACATAAAGTTAAAAGATATTGAGGGATAAGATGGATGTTGTAATTCAAGCTTATAGAATCTAATATTTCTGGGAAATAATTTAATTGTCTAATCAAGAAGAGCTCTTTATCGTGATTAATTAAGTCCCAATTAACGTCCAAATCAATTTTTTTTTTAGATTTGGCTAAAATTGATTCAATTCTTGCATAACAGTATTGAATATAAGGACCCGTTTCACCCTCAAATGAAATACTCTCTTTAGGGTTGAATATAAAATCGGACTTAGGGTTAAATTTCAAGATAAAAAACGACAATGCCCCTAAACCAATTGCGTTTGCCCTTTCTTTTTTTTCTTGCTCTGTGAGCTCCGGATATCTTCTATCCACTTCTTCGTAAGCTAATGTTTGCATTTTGTTAATTATATCATCGGCATCTACGACTGTTCCTTCCCGGCTTTTCATTTTTCCCTCTGGCAAATAAACCATACCATATGAAAGATGAAATTTATCTTCCTTAAATCCAATCAAGTCTAAAACAGCAAATAACTGCTTAAAGTATAGGTCTTGTTCATTTCCCACCACGTAAATTGATTTATCGTAATTAAAATCTTCTTTTTTTTGAAATGCTAAGAAAATATCTTGAGTAATATATAACGAAGTACCATCTCGTCTCAATAAAATTTTATTTGGTAGGTTAAATTTCTCTTCTAAGAATGCAATAACAGCACCATCTTCAGTTTTACTAAAAATTCCTTTATCTAATCCTTTAATAATTTTTTCCTTACCCTTCCAATAGATATCCGACTCAAAATATTCCTTATCAAAAGATAATTTTAAAGTATTATAAGTTTCTTCGAAGCCTTTATAAGCCCAATTGTTCATTTTTCTCCAGAGTGCTCTGGTTTGTGGTTCATTCTCTTCCCATAACCTAAGCAGATCGTATACTTTCTCAATTATCTTACTATCTTTTTGTTCCATTTGAGTGTATTTGACATAGAAATCTCCTACAAAATGATCCGACTTTTTATCCGGGTCTTTCCCATCTCCCCACTTCTTGTAAGCGAACATTGATTTACAGATGTGAATGCCTCTATTGTTACTTAAATTGACATCAAACACTTTATCTCCTTTATACTTTAAAAGATTCGATAATGTACGACCTAACAGCATATTACGGATGTGACCGAAGTGGAGAGGCTTATTAGTATTCGGGGAGGGGTATTCTATTACTATTCTTGAAAAGTTTGACGTAGATCTACTTATTTCATATATCCTCCCGTAGTCTTCTTGAAGAGTAAAAATATTTTGTAAAATTTGTTCTGGCTTCACTCTAAAATTTAAGTAAGGGCCCGTTGCTTCGATACTTACTAAATAATTAGGTAACTTCATATTTTTTTTTAATTCATTAGCTATATCATTGGGTGCTTTCCTTTCAAAGTTTGCGAGCTGAAAACAAGGAAATGCGTAACTAAAATCAAACTCCGGAGGTGGTATCTCAACTAAATTTTTTATTTCTTTCACTGAGATACTTGTGATATATTCGCTTAAATATTCGGCAATTGTTTTCTTATCTACTAAGATCATTTTTAAAGATGGAGACAGTTCATAAATTCAAAATACTTACTGAATGTAACTTTTATCAGTTTTGTTAAATATATTTAGAATAACTCATAAAATTTTTGATAGTCTTTTAATAGAACGGTTGATTTGTTTATGTCGTTTGAACAAGAAGCGAGAAAAAATTTTCCTAAATGGCCTATTCATAACGATGACGAGATAAATGCTTTAAAGAATGTAATAAAATCCGGTGAATGGTGGTGTGGAGCCCCAGGTGCTCACCAAGG
>JAGXNZ010000298.1 GCA_019894655.1 Promethearchaeota archaeon
AAATCTTTAAGTCCAGTTTCGGTGAGAAATTGGTCTATCTTTGATGTTGTTTTTAATGATTGTGGTTCCTTGTCTTTAACTAATTCACTACCACAATACTCACAGATAGTTTGATTAGGATCAGAGTATTCTGTGTCACAATTTGAACATTTCATTTTTCTATTAAAAACTTTTAGTTTTGATTCTTATAATAAAATACTCGATTTATCATATTAAAACTTATCAAACTAACTTTATTATGCAATTGCTTGTTCAATTTGAATAAATTATTTAAAAAGAAATAAAAAAAAATGGAGATTAATTTGTTTAACTAAACTTTTCCATATCTCTTAAATAGAAAAATGCCAAGGATTACGATTACAAAGCTCATTAACGCAATAATACCTAGTTGCATTAAAATTGCTCCTGCAAATGGAGACGCGCCATTGAAGATAGCTGTTAATGCATCAGTGACGTAATAACTTGGAAGAAAGGCCGATATAACCCGTATTCCTTCTGGTAATACGATGAAAGTACCAAAAAACATTTGTGGGAGAATAAATATAAATGAAAGTCCCGAGGCAGCACCAGCCGATTTAGCTATTGTAGCTGTAATTAGTCCCAGTCCAACAGAGCATAATGATAAAAATAGCATAAAAATAAATGCCATTATAACTCCAAAGACATCCACAATTGGCCTATATCCCATTAAAAGAGATAATAGAAATACAATAGCAAGTTGGATGACTGCAATAATCAAATTTGTGATGATATGACTCCCAATAAATTGGGTTGAAGTTGTAGGTGTCACGCTTATCCTTTTTAGTAGCCCGTTTTCTCGATCATCAGTAAACGACATCGACACAGTCATTATTATAAATATGCATGCATAGGCAAATAAACCTGGTGCCATTATATCAAACAAAGGCGGGTCTGCACCTCCTAAACTTCCAAACGCTAATCCAAATACTAATGTAAGTATAGCAGGAAAAAGCAAATTCATAAAAAGATTAGCTGGTTCCCTGATCAATTTCAATAATTCCATTTTTACGAGCGCTAGAACTCTTTGTATCATTATTCTATACCCCCTCCATAATTCTTCTTCCAGTTATTTTCATAAATACTTCTTCTAAATTTGTAGCATTGTGTTCTTTCATTAATTCTTTTGGAGAACCAAGTGCAATAAGCTCTCCGTAATCAATTATGCCTACTCTGTCGCAAAGAGCCTCCGCTTCCTCAATATAATGAGTCGTTAAAATGATTGTCTTATCTTGTTGCTTAAGATCACCAATAAATGTCCAAGTTTTCCGTCTAGCCCGAGGATCCATTCCGACTGTTGGTTCGTCTAGAAATACAATTTTAGGATCATTAATTAAAGCTATAATTAGATTTAGTTGTCGAATCATTCCGCCGCTATATCCTTTGGCTTTCCTATTACTTGCCTCTTTTAATCCCGACGCTTCAAAAAACCTATCAGCTCGTTCTTTTAACACATGCTTATCCATCTCGAATAAATTTCCAAAGAGCTCGACATTCTCTCGCCCTTTCAGAAATTTAAAAACCGATGCTTCTTGAGGACATACTCCTATCATCTCTTTTATTTTGTTTAAATCTCTTTTTACATCGTATCCCCCCACAATTGCAGTTCCTTCTGTTGGATTTAACAGTCCTACAAGCATGTTAATTGTGGTTGTTTTACCAGCACCATTTGGACCCAAAAGACCGAAAAGTTCACCTTTTTTAATCTCAAGATTTATTCCGTTTACGGCCGTAACATCATCGAATTGTTTTACGAGATCTTTTATGATTATAGCACTCGCACCATCCGGATCAAATATATTTTCAGGTTTTTCCCTTTTATGTTTTATTTTCGAAGCTTCTTTGGGTATGAGCTTATGTAATCTGGTAATCTCTTGCTCGAGAGCGAAGATTTTATCATTTTTTGAACTGATGTCACTTTTCAGTTCGTCTATTAACTTTAGCATTTTTTCATTATCGTCCATATCTTTCATTCCCTTTTGATAATTTGTATCGTTTATTATTCATAATTAATATTATTCATTAACTTTTATGAATAATTTGTAGTCCGATATTCGATATAATTTCAATGCAAATTTAATATGGTATATTAAGAATTTTGTTTTTATTTTATACCAATTACACTTGGTAATTATAATGATTAAATACAAAAAGTAGGCAATACTAAGTAAAAGGGATATTATGGGAAAAAAAAGTCACCCTGAAGCCTTTCAAGGAAATTTGAAGAAGAAATATTATTATGAAGGTTGGTATAATAAAATTGTTGATAAAAATCAAGACTCCATTTATACTTTTATTCCTACTATAGTTATTAATAAAATTGCAAACAATTCTCATGCTTTTATACAAATATTAGATGGAAAAACAGGAAATACAAATTATGTCAAATATGAGTTATCACAATTTGAAAACCTCGCACTTGATGACTTTGAGATTAGAATTGGAGACAATTTTTTTTCATCTAAGGGTTTCAAATTAAATATCGATCAAGACCAAGCTAAAGTTAAAGGATCTATTGAATATATTAATCCAGCTTTATGGCCTAAAACATTTTTTCAACCAGGAATAATGGGGGTTTTAACATATTTTCCCTTTCTCGAGACATATCATGGCATTGTAAGTATGAATCACAATCTAAAGGGTTCCATTGATGTTAATGGTAAACTTATTGACTTTAACGGCGGTAAAGGGTATTTAGAAAAAGATTGGGGCAGTTCCTTTCCAGAAGCGTATATTTGGGCTCAGACTAACCATTTTACTAATCCTAAACTATCTTTTATATTATCTATTGCTCTCGTTCCTCTTTTTAATATCAAGATTAAGGGATTTTTATGTGTACTATGGCATAACGGGATTTTTTATAAGTTTACCACGTACACAAATGCTAAAATTCGCCTGCTTGATTATAAAATTGATATGATTAAAATTAGGATAGAGGATAAAAAATATTCACTTCACATTTTAATCGATAAGAAGAATATGAGATTTAGTAAGCTTAAATCACCACATTTAGGTATAATGTCAAATGACATAATTGAAACTATGAATTCAAAGATCAAAATAAAACTTTATAATAAAAAAAATAAAAAGCTAATCTTAGAAGATACTGGGATTAACGCTGGATTAGATCTGAGCAAAATTGAGCTGCTTCTTTAAATTTTTATTAGAAATTATTTATCATTTTTCTTTAGCAACGCCTTCTTTGAAAAAAGCCTTCTCTTCAATGTTACCATTGAAGTATCTTCATCATACTCCAAGACATCGATCTTAGCTAATTCATGGACAGCTCTTAAAACCATTGCGCCTGCAATTCCCGTTGTATTTTTAATTTGTTCACGAGACATTTTTTCTTTTTCTCCATGGAGACTGAGTAGGATTCGATAATGAGGTTGTCCCTGCCAAATCTCGTCAATCAGCAACATCGTTATTGAAAGTAATGCCTTAATTCTTTCAAAATCAAATTCAGATTCATGACTCTCCTCTGCTACTTTCGCTAATTTTTTCAACTCCACTTTTAAACTTGCGTATTCTTTTAATAACCTCTTCTGTTCTTCTGTTAAAGATCCAATTTTCTGGTCTCTCTCTTGCTTTTCTTGCCCAAGTTTCTTCGTTTCTTCCTCTAATTTTATTTTGTCGCTTTCTAGACTAGTTTTTTCAAGTTCTAATTGCGCTTTATCGGCTTCCAACATCGTTGTAGCTTGCTCAAGCTGCATTTTTTCTCCTTCGAGTAATTCTTTGGCTCTACTTAGTTGTTCTTTATCTTTTTCAAGAACTTGTAATTCCGTTTTAGCCGTTTCTAAAACTTCTATAAAATGTTTAAAATTATCCTCAACAGATCGTAAGGAGCTCTCAATTATTTCAGTAGCACTTTTTTTTTCCGACATTAGATTTCACAATAAATGATTTTAATTAATAATTATAAATATAATTAAAATATATAAAATAGACTTAGTATAAAATTATAAACTTCTAATTTTCTTCAAAATAGTTATATATAAAGATAATTAAAATCAGAAATGTAAGTAGCCATGGAGAACATAGATAAGAAAGATTTAAAATTCTTTAAAATAATGATAATATTAATCATTTTGTTGGTGATTTCTCTTTCCTATTTAGCTTATGATAGATCGGTAAGTTATACTCGATATGAAAGGGTCGATTTTCAATCTTCAGGCTCGACTTTGTACGCAAATCTATATTATCCATCTAAGGATTTGGGATTTCAAGAAAAGAGACCCTTAATAATTTATTGCCATGGAATCGGTAGTCAAAGGGATTTAGATTTAAGGATTCCAATCGAGTTTTCTAAAAGGGGCTTTTATGTTGCGGCTTTAGATTACCACGGTCATGGAGAGAGTGGTGGAAATATTTTAGACATAGATCCAATTACTAATAAACCTGCTCTTGCTCAAGATTGTTCAAAACTTTTAGATAAACTTGAGACATTGCCCTTCTATTCAAGTGTAAACACTTCTCAAATTGGTTTAATTGGACATTCCCTTGGAGGATTTGTGGTTCTGATGAATCAAGCATTAGATCCTCGTTTCAATGTTACAGTTGCATGGGCTCCTTTAGTGAATTTTAATCCAAATCTAATCCGGGTTATTCAACCGGGATATGAACAATATATCCCTGTTAATCTTCTTAATAAAACTAACACAAATAATTTAATGGTCATTATGCATGTTAATGACGAGGCATTAAGTTACGAAGACCAAGCATTAATAGCTCAAAATTTAACTGATTGTGAACTAGTAAATATAACGGGACCATTGATAGGAGGTGGACACCAGCTATTCTCGGATATAGTTATTGTCGAATCAATCAGATGGTTTGAGTTAAATTTTTTTAATTCCAACACTCTTAACGGCCCTATAAATATAACTTTTATTGTAAATTATATAATTCTGTTTATTACCCTAATTTTATTAGTGTTCATCGTACTATCTCTGATTTCTTACACCTCCAAATATATTCCCTTTAAAGAAGAAGTACCCCGCGTCGAAATCGTCAGGAAACAAACTATTTTATTAAAAATTAAAGACAAAGCCATAAAAGTTAAGCAAATCTTAAAAATTGTGTTCATTACAACAATTTTTCTTCTTAATTGGGAGATTTTTGAAAGAGTTTTTGGTTTTGTAGGCATTTTTTTGGCTTCGCTTAATATTACTGTAATATATTTCACTGTTAAGATCATATTATACTTACGAGAATTAAGGAAAGATGAAGTAAAATTTGATTTAAACCAGATTAGAGCTTTAATCAAGTCACAGTTTCAGTTAAGATATTTATTATATGCCCTTATATGTAATTTATATTTTATTGCCATATATGTGATCTTTAGCTTTTTCTATCCGTTTGCATTTATGTGGACCTCAAATTTTCTTAACACAGTTCTAGCAGCTGCCGTGGTTTTTCCAGTATATTTCTCTTTGGAATTGTTATACAGAAAAGCTATATATCCACAACTTAATTTTATAAAAACCGAACGTAAAAAAACAATTTGGATAATAATTATAGCTTTGTATGTGCAAATCAATTTGATGATGTTAACATGGAGTTGGGCGTTCTTCCCTTCTGTTATATTTATGTACTTAATATTCCTATATGCAATTATTCAGAATACTTTAATATATGAAAATACCCAACGATTTAGCGCAGTAATCATAAGTTCTTTTGCTTTAATTCAGCTTTTCTTCGCTGCTGTAGTTTCTAACGCGTTAGGCATTGGTTCTGCTTTACAATTATTTGTTCAAATATAAATAAAGCAGAATTTAATTTTTGTTTTTTTTTATTTGGGATTCATTTTCATATATTTAATTAAGTATTAGTAATTACTAGAAAACAATTTTCATATGATTACAAAATAAACAAACATTCAACCTTATAAGACGAAATTCAATATGTCTGCGAAAGAACGATCAAATAGTTTTTCTACAAAAGGGAAAAGACTTATATTCGGAGTTTCAATTCCTGTTTTCTTAATGGGATTAGTATCCTTATTTACCGATATTTCTAGCGAAAGTATTCAAAGTATTTTACCTCTGTTCATATTCGAGATTGGTGGAAGCACTCTAGCTTTAGGATTGATCTCCGGAATTACTAATGCTATAGCCAATATTCTCAAGGGAATAACTGGATGGATGAGCGATAAAATTAACAAAAGGAAACCTTTCATGGTAGCGGGATATTCTTTGTCAAATCTTTCGAAACCATTAATAGGGTTGAGTCCCTCATGGGAAATGGTGTTAGGTCTTAAAACAACAGATCGAATAGGTAAAGGTCTAAGAACTTCTTCACGAGATGCTTTAATTTCTTATTACGCGACCGAAAAAGGAAAAGCATTTGGATTACATCGTGCTATGGATACTTTAGGTGCGGTTTTCGGATCTTTATTAGCTTTTCTCCTCTTATTTTTTGCATGGACTTACTCGCAAATCATATTTTTTTCGATAATTCCAGGATTAATTGCTATTGTTTTGCTTCTTCCAGTTAAGGATATTTCTCCTAGTGATTTAGACAAAAAGTCAGTTACTAATAGCACGCAAGAAAAATTGGAAAAAGTAGATAAAAACTTTATTAAGTTGATTGTCGTTCTTGGAGTAATTGAATTCGCAAGTTTAGATGTAGTGTTCTTAATACTTAGAGCGGCAGATTATATTCCTTTAGATTTAATATTTCTTATACCTATTTTTTATTTGATCTTAAATGTTGTGTATACTATTTTTTCCCCTATAAACGGGTCTCTCTCGGATAAGGTTGGAAGAAAGCCTATAATTGTTATAGGATTATCGATTTTATTAGTATCGTGTATAATAT
>JAGXNZ010000299.1 GCA_019894655.1 Promethearchaeota archaeon
AATTTCATTTTATTTAGGGTTGATCGTATAAGATAATCTCCTATAGTATCTATAAAGAACGAAAATAGATAGGATGGGTGCCATAATCCATTAGTTTTATAATCACCATTAATTTGAATGAAATTGACTGGAATACAAAAAGCTGACCAAGATGCTCTTTTCAATATTGTTTGAAGGCGATCTTTATCATTTTGAGATTTTAGTAATAATTTCCAGCTACCATGATACCCTTTAGTTTTGTTGGTCTCCAAACTAGGAATGAACTGCCCTTTATTTAATAATTCGAACACTAATTTTGTTAAAAAAGACCAAGTCATAATTGAATTGCTATAATGCTTTATCCCACGATCAAAATTACTTAGGATTTCCATTTGGAAAAGTAACTTTACAGCAGGTCCAATAGGTATGATCCTTCCAATGCAAGATGATACTTCATAATAATCTGGCGAAAGTAATTCTTGAGAATCATGTGTGATTATCAAGGGAGGGAGTGCCAAGTTTATTTTACAACTGAGAAGTTTTTTAACCGGTATTCTTGGAAAAATTTCTGTAATTTGCTTCGAAAGGAATTCTTCTGAAACATTTGAAGGAATCCATAAAATAAAAAAGTTGGAATCGGTAGGTAAATTTAGTCCTTTAGAACTTAATGTAAATCCACTTAGTGGCTCATTCCAATAAGACGAGGGGATAAAACTTAATTCTAGTTTATTACCAAATTTCATGTATTAATAGAGCTCCATTTCGTAATGATTATCTTTTTTAAGTACTCTATGTATTTAATTTAAAATTAGTCAATCAAGGGTTTGCTTGAATTCAAGTGAGTTATTTATGCTTGTTAATAACATTTTACTCATAAAAAACTTAATTGATTAAAAAAAAGTTATTCTCCATCCTTCTATGCTAAAAAAGAAGAAAATAATGATAAAATTTAGAGTACAACATTTTTATCGAACATTTCTTTATCGATTTCTACTCCCAGACCTGGCTTATCAATTGCTTTGACTTTGCCTTTTACACATTTAATCGGTTCTTCAAGCATTTGGAATTCCTCAGGATAAAATGGGAATTCACACCATTCACATCGGGAAGCCATAATAAAATGGAGATTTGCTAGTAGAATATGTCCAAATCCAAAAATGTGGGGTATGCATTGAACTCCTTTCACTTCCGCCATCGCATCTATCTTTTTCAATTGTAAAAATCCACCACATCGCGTAACATCTGGTTGTACTATATCAAAACAATCTCGCGAGAGAATATCTTCAAATCGAAAGATACCCATATCGTTTTCACCTCCAGCTATTTGTACAGGGGATTTTGCTTTTATCTTAGCTAATCCATTCAGGTTATCTGTTGGTATAGGCTCTTCTAGCCAGGTAACATTATATTTATCGCATATTTCTGCAATTTTAAGAGCTTCACTAACAGTTTGATAGGCTGAATTTGCGTCAACCATAATGTCGATATCAGGAAAATTGTCTCTCACCTCCTTCAAAATTTCTGCGTCATTCTTAACTCCCATCCCTATACGCAATTTTACCGCTTTAAAACCTCCCAGTTCAGGATTTACAGCATTCTCAACGGTTTTAACCGCTGGTTTTGGTTTATAACCCCGTAGAATAGAAGCATAACAGTCTACTTCTCTCTTTCGACCACCGAGCAATTTATAAATCGGTTGCTTAGTTGCTTTTCCTATTATATCCCAACATGCAATCTGTATAGCCGATGTGGCTTGTCCGATCCCAAACATAATTCTATTGGTGTTTTGATATACGTCGTGAAAGATTTCCTCAACCATAAAAGGATCTTTATTCAAAACTAGTCTTTTCAGTGCGTCATCGATGAATTGTTTTTGAGCTAAATTACTTAAATTCCAATGGGA
>JAGXNZ010000036.1 GCA_019894655.1 Promethearchaeota archaeon
AAATATATTTATATAACGCACGGTCATAGCGATCACATAGCATTATTAGACCTACTTTATAAAAAGAATCCTAATATAGTAATCTTAATACATGAGCAAGATAAAAAATATGTTGAACATTCAAACGAATATTTTCAAATGCTCTTTAATATCCCTCTAATGGAAAAAGAAACAAAATTTAAGGATTTTATAGATGCAATAAATTACTATACAACTCCTAATTCAAATCAAGTTATAAAAAATAGTTTTAAATTAATTTTTGATGTTTGGAATGTTAAAAATAGAAAAGTCAACGACACTTTTAAAGACGGAGATGTACTATCAGGGGATTTAAAAGTAATTCACGCCCCCGGGCATACTCCAGGTATGTGTATGTTGTTCAGAGAACGAGATAATATATTATTCTCTTCTGACATTCATTTGAGTAAAATAGAAGCATACATTTCAGGAAATGCGGGAAATATTTATCAGTTTAAAGAGTCGATAAATGCTGTAATTACGATGGTTGAGGAAGGAATTGTAAAAATGATTTTATCGGGGCATGGTAAGAATCCTATTACTACGGATTTAAAACGCCGTCTATTAACATTTTTAGAAACACTTACGTATAAAGAAAATCAATTAATTGAAATACTTCAAGCTCATGGCTCTATGAATCTTAAAGATATTACGAAAGAAACGTTTAAACTATATTTAGAAAGATTTAAAAAGTATTTAACTAATCCTGATTTCATGGAAACGATTGTTATAGCTGAAGCATCTGAAATGATGACAAACTTGAACAGCCTGAAAGAGTTAGAAAGATTGAAAAAAGTTAAACAAATATCAATAAACAATCATAATTCCTGGATAAGAACATAGGTAATTTTCATATTTAAGAAATAATTTAAGATAAGACCTTTAATATTCGACACCCTCTTGTCCGTTAAAAGACCAATGTAACTTTTCTGCTACAGCATCAACGGAATCAATTTCGTGAACTTAACTTTGATTAACTAAATATAAATTTTACAATAAAGTTCTTCTTTTATTTTTTTTTGGGATTTTCTCAAATCTACCTAATTTTATACTATGCATAAATTATATAAATTAAATACTATGATACAAATTTGTCAAAGTCAAAAATGTATAAAGAGGTTAAATTCAAAGATGGAATTACAGTCAATAAATAGTATGGAGGAATATTTGAAACCAACAGAGTTTTGTGATTGTAACAATCAAGAAATAATTGCTAAGGCAAAAAAACTTACTAAGCATGATAAAACTCTTAAAGAGATGGCATTAAGCATTTTTCATTTTGTAAGAGATCAGATCGCTTTCATGATGAGTGAGAGTGATAAAGCATCTGAAACTCTTAAAAAAAGATTTGGTGATTGTGGTACCAAAACAAATCTTCAAGTTGCATTGTTACGAGCTGTCAATATCCCAGCTAAATATCATATTGCTTCTTTACGTAAAGAATCTATTAAAGGCATAGTTTCAGAATCATTTTATAACTTGTCCCCAGATGTAATATCAATTCATCCTTGGTGTGAATGTTACCTTTCTGAAAAATGGATCTCTTGTGACACTCTATTAGATATAGTGTTAACAGAAGGTATTTATAAGAAGGGTATTCACACTAAAGAAGAAATTCCAACAATAGAGTGGGATGGTGAAAATGATTTAAACACTATGACCACATGGATGATAGAAGATAAGGGAACTACTTCATCTCTTGATAATTTATTTATAGAAGCTCAAAAGGAGTTTGAAGAAATTCCAATTAAACTAAGAAATACATTGATTTATCAAGCAAATAAATGTGCTGATAACGTACGAAAACAATAACTAAACAACTTTTTTAAATTCTTTTAATGAGAAGAAGGAACTCAATCTAAATACTACTATTTTTCTAAAATTAAATTTTAGCTTAAGAGAAAAAATATATTAAAAAAATTAAAATTTATTATACATTGCTTCGATAATCTTGTTAAAAGCCTCACTAATCCCTTGCCATTTTTTACCGATGTTATAAAAAATCCAAGAAGCTTATTCTCATTAACAAATTCCTGAATAAGAGAATTATCCAATTTGGTTTCATCCACTAGATCAGCTTTATTAGCAATTATAATTATTGGTATATCAGAACAAAGTTTCATAATTTCATCGTACCAATTTGAAATTTGATTCAGTCTTTTAATTCAAAATTGGGCTCTATCCCGAAAGAAATTTCCGCTACTGTGATTTTGGTTTTGAGAAGAACTCTAATATTTCCCTTCCATGAATAGCATTATACTGATTGCACGGTTGATGACCACAGGATCGGCATCTAGGATCATAAGTAGAATTTATTGTTCCACATTCGGGACATCCGTAATGCTTTTCCATTTCTTCCAACCACTTCTTATATCCTAATTTTTTGATTTGTTCTTGAGCCTCCCATAGTTCCAGTCGGTGAGGCATTTTAGCTTGAAATTCCTTTAGGTCATTACATGGATATTCTTCGCACTCCCCACAAAAATCAATTCCCTTTTCCTGAGCGCATGGAAACATTTTACAGTCTTGCTCACAAAAAATATATCTCTTCTCAGCACGACATCCATAACATTTAATTTCTTCTGGAGCACTGTTAGACCGTTTAGCAATAACCTCAAGCCGCTGAGGATCTTCTTGGGTTCCAATATATATCGAACAAGCTGGGCAATAAAGACCACAGACTGCTGCATGTTGTTTAGTATATTTCACATTGAGAAAAAATGGTGCTTCAATTTTTAATATTTATCTTAATAAAAAAAAAAAAACTCATTCTTTTTGGATTTAAAGTTTAAAAGTTTAAAAGTTTAAAAAAATAAAATAATAAAAAAATAAAGTTATAAATTTGGTTAGTTATAATCCAAGTATGTCTAACGTGGATTTCACGCGGGTTCTGTGAAACTTAAGCCCAATCTCGTCAGGAGTGAAACCCATCGCTAAAGCGTAAAGCTCTGTTATATACATTACGGGAATGTCGTAATCCGTCTCGTAATTCTTACCTAAATCTCGCTGTCTCGTATCGAATTGTTGATAACACGCTGGACAATTGACAATAATCACATCTGCGCCCGATTTTTTGATGGCGTCCATCTTAATCTTTAGGTTAGCAAACCCGTGTTCTTCGTAAGCGTTCGTCACAGCACTCCCGCAGCATAAAATTTCCTCTCCGTAATCAACAACAGTTGCTCCGCTTGCTTCTACGAGTTTCTTTAGCGTAGTTGGTCTCATGGGATCGTCTGATTCCATCCATTCAGCAGGTCGCATATAATGACACCCTGGATGGACAGCAACTTTTAGACCGTTAAGTGGCTTAGTAATTGCTCCTTTGACTTTGTCTAAATTATCGCTCAGCACCTCAACAAAATGCTTAATGTCTATGGAACCTTTGTATTC
>JAGXNZ010000300.1 GCA_019894655.1 Promethearchaeota archaeon
CTTTCTGACCTTCTGTAACATCAAATTCAACTTTATCGTTTTCGTGGAGCGTTTTATATTCGTTGTCATCTCCCGCTAATGCGGTATAATGAACAAAAACATCACTTCCTTCTTCTGAGCTAATGAACCCAAAGCCCTTTCTAGAATTGAACCATTTAACTGTTCCTTTGACCACTTTTAACACTTCTATTTATTATTGCTTTTTATTGACTCAAACTTATTTTTGAATGAGCTCGAGCCCAATTTTCGAAAAAAAGACTGGTATTAAGAGTATTTTTTTAAAAAATTAAAACTAAGGAAGATAGTATTCCCAACGTAATAAATTTTATCTTCTTTGAGTTTTTTGTAAAAAAAATTAACCGATTAAAGTATAATGATCATTTTTTCTTTTAAATGCTTAAATTGTATCTTATTATTTCTTTTTGTTCATTTCTAACCTTTTTTTAATTTCTTTCAACTCAACCTTGATATCCTTTTGTTGCATTTCTAACTTAGATAATCTATTTAAAGCTTTCCGTTCTAATCTTGTTATCCGTTTTAACCTTTCTTTAATATTTTTTAGGTTTTCTTTAATATCTTCCTCCTCGACTCTCGTTTTTTGGAGTGGGATAATATCTTTCAACTCTAATGAACTAATTTTTTCCCATATGGCAGAGCGGATGAATTCTGACTGGGATTTGCGGTTAAAACTCGCTGATTTCTTGATTTCATCTAATTCGCTCTCTGTTGCTAAGAATTTTACTTGCTTATCTCGAAATACTTTTTCAACTTCTTCTAATTCTTTTTTACGATTCTTCCTTGTTGTTTCTCGTATTTTCATTTCTTCTTCATTAGGTTTTACGAGATATCACCTTTTTCGTGCTTTGGCAGGGTTTCCTTTATTTCACCAATAATTTCTTTATATTTTGGTTTTTTTTTAGCCATCTGTTCTATCATCTTTTTGATGTCTTTATATTAGTGTTTTTTTGATTTTTGAGTCTTAAAAATATAACAGAAAAACTAATATATAAATGTACCGATTCAGTACATCTTTTCTTTTGAAAAATTAGAATCAAAAAGTTTAAGATGATTCTCAACTTTCCTTTTTCAATTTGATTTGAAGTTGATTATAAATGGATGATTTTATTCAGTCGTTGTCGGATGATTCTATCTATTTCATTAAAGGTGATAAGAATGCACGATATCCTAATTCTAATTCGCTCCTGATTGGAGATTATCTCATAGATACAGGCGTGTCTGGCAAGGTTTTAAAAAAAGTTAAGAAGCAGCATGAGATTAACCACGTAATTCTAAGTCACTGGCACGAAGATCATCTTCATGGAAATTACTTGTTCCCAAATGCCATATTTTATTCTCATATCAATGACAAACCAATCATCGAGGATATAAACAAAATGATTCCTTTTTATAAATTGGAAGGTATGCAAATTGGAGAAGATCTAAAGAATTTATTAACCTATATGAAAATTAAAAACACTTTAATTGATAAAACTATTGATGGAGGAGATATTTTTAAGATCAAGGAAGATATCCAATTTCATGTATTACATACTCCAGGGCATACAGCAGGTCATTGTACTTTTCATGAACCACGCTCTAAAATAGGTTTTTTTGGTGATATTGATCTCTCAAAATTTCCCTATTATGGAAATATCGATGCAGACCTTTTAAAATTTGAAGAATCAATAGATAAATTGTCAAAAATGGATTTTGACATCGTAGTTACAGGACATAAAGGACCAATTATGGGAAGCCAAACAATAAAAGAGGAACTTGAAAAATACAGAAATGTATTGAATCAAAGAGATGAGCGGATCTTAGCCTTTTTTAATGAAGGCACCCCTACAACTATTGAAGCTCTCAAAAAGAAGAATCTAATTTATAAAAAATATTATTATGAAGAATTCGAAATCATCGCAGAGTTATTGATGATTGAAAAACATATAGATAAATTTCTAATTCAAGAAGTACTAATTTCTAAAGAAAATGGTTTCATTCTAAATTAAAAAAAAAAATAAAGTAATTGAATTTTTTTTTTGCTACTTTCCTCGTGTAATACTTATTCCAAGGAAACTGATTCAGGAATCTTTTTCATCAAACTTTTATAGTCTATGCCCCGTTTCTTTAGCTGAGCACGTCTTATCAGAAAAAGCACAACTCCAACACCTGCAAATGGAAATACTACAAGAGAGATTATTAATCCCGCGTCTGGGTCTGCTAACAACAACACCAAAAATAGCATAGAAAAAGTTGAACCAAGAATACCTATAATTTTAAGTGCCAGTGGGGAAGGTTTAAAACCTGCATTTTCGTGTAAATCAGGAAATTTTCTCTTAAATGTCATAGCAGCAATGCATATAGGTACTTGAATGATCAACACGACTACAGCTACAACGCCACTTAATAATGCTGCAGCAACTTCTATTCCATATGAGGGTCCAAGAAGAGGAATAAACGTGATTAAGCAAATAAAACCAACAACGAATAGTAGCGTTAAAGCGGGAATTGGGGTTTTATGTTTTTTATGCAATGTTGATAATTTTTTAGGGAATAATTCCTCTCTTCCGATCATCATGATATCACGAGAATATGCCATGTACGAGGGATGTAGAGTTGAAGCTATCGCTACAGCGATTAATATCGCTATAAACATGACTACACCTTGGGGTAATAAACTTCCAGAGATTATCAACTCAATTACCGTTCCAATTGGAATATCCCATTGATGAGCACCTGCTACCATTAGTGCTTGAACAGTGTACAATACCGTAAGTATAATTAGGCTTATCAACAATGCTCGAGGAATATTTTTTTTTGGATTTTTAACTTCTCCAGCAACGTCTAAGATCAATGTAAATCCGATATAAGAAAAGTAGAAAATTAATGACGTAAAAAGAATAGGACTAATTCCTAAGGGGATTAAATTGCTAAAATTTGATGGATTAAAAGCGGGAATGGCTGCAATGATAAAAATTATCATTACTAAAATATCTCCAAATAATGTAATGATTAATTCTATTAATCCTGAGAGTTCAATTTTAATCCAATTGAGGAAATAAAACGCAACCATCACTATTATTCCCACGATTATTACAAATAACATTTCGGATTCTGCTGGGATTAAAAATGCTTGAGCTAAAAAGACTCCTAATGTTGCTGATAAGTATGCAAGTGTGGCTCCTACAGCAAGTATGATTAACCATACAGTCATAAATCCACCAAATGCTCCAGTTATCCTAGAAGTGATTACATATGAACCCCCTGCTACGGGGAAAGCGGAACCTAAATAAGCACAGATATAAGCAACAAAGATCGCGGGTATAACAGCTATTAAATAACAAAGGAATATTCCCGGTCCAGTTTCCGCCAAGTATGCGGCTGGCGAAACCCAGATTGATGAGCCAATAACCATTCCAACGATTATGAAGATTGCCATTGGTAGATTGAGTCCGCGTTTTAATTCTTTATCTTCAACCATTTTTTTCACTTGATTTCCTAATTAAGTTTAGATTAGTTAGTTTTATCTTGGATTAGGCGATATATAAATCTTTAATATTTTTGAGATGAAATAATTATATAAAGAAGGGCTTGGAGATTTAATATCTTGAGCGATAACTTCAGTAGAACTTCACTAATTTAAACTATAAATTTATAGAATTCTTTAGTTTAATTCAATTAGAGAATTTATATTAAGTAATAACAGATTTGGTGCGAAATGAAAGAAATTGTAGATAGTATTTATGCAATTGAAAATATTAATCCCACCCAGGATTGTATTCTATATATAATTGACACGAAAAGCAATGAGGGATTGGTATTAATTGATCCCGGTCTTTATTTTAAGTATGATCAGGAGTTTGGAGAAAAAGGATTCTCGGTGAGAGATATCAATCATTGTCTAATAACTCACGAACATTTAGATCACTATGGCGCCTGTTTTGAGCTTGAAAAATTAAATAGAACCATAAAATTTTACGCGCATGAATTAGGAGTTAACAAAATTGAACAAAAA
>JAGXNZ010000301.1 GCA_019894655.1 Promethearchaeota archaeon
CAACCATGATTGTGTTTAGAGAGACATAAGTTTTTACTTTAGGCAAATCTCCCGACCCATTAGTAGTAAGAGCAACATATTTCATCATAATTAATGGACCGATTGCGATTACAAGACTTATTTTCCTCTTTTGCATAATTTTTTTTAGTGGATCTGTAACAACTCCCTTCATTCCTTCGCTTCCGTCATCAGTAGTGATAATTAATTGATCGCTCACAGTTTTCATTTTTTCTTTCCAAATAAGAAGACCTTTACTTCGGGCTCCTAAAATGGTTATGATTTCATTTCCTGCCTCTCTAAGCTCTTTTGCTTGAGGAAAACAAGGAGCTATGCCAACCCCACCCCCAATAACTACTATTGGATTCTCATACTTTTTGATATGTATTTTGTTTCCTAAAGGCCCTACGACGTCAAGTATTTGATCTCCAACATTTTGATTGCAGATTAGCTTGGTACTTTTACCCACCACCTGAATTACTAGCGTTATAGTCCCTTTCTCTCTATCATAATCGGCAATGGTCAAAGGAATCCTTTCTCCAGTTTCGTTGACTCTCAGTAGAACAAAATTCCCGGCGTGAGCTTTCTTAGCAATTAATGGAGCAAGTAATACTATTTCATAAATCGTATTGCTACTACCCAGTTCCTTTTTCTCTAAAATCTCATACGGCAATGTTTATAGAGACACCTATTTATTTAAGATATTTTTACTTTTTTTCAAAATGATTTAAAGTATAAGAATTAATTAAGGTTGTTATAAATAGAGGGAAAAGAATGGGTTTAGAGAAATACTATAGATGATGACTGGTACGTATTTACTGCATAAAAAGCATCTTACCAATAAAGCTTAATAAATCGATTACTTTTATCTGGTTTTTAAACTCCTTATTTTCGTTCAAGTAGCAGTTTAGATGTGTTAAGCACTTCGGACATGTAGTGATTAAATATTCGGCGCCAGTTTCAATGGCTTGCTTTATTCTTGACTCTTGTAGTAGTTTAGAATTTTGATTGCATGAAATATAGGCAGAGACACCGCAACAATCAGCATCTACCCTATTATTTTCCATTTCAAGTAGTTTTATGCCTGGAATTTTATTTAACACTTCACGAGGAGCGTCGTAAACATTACTCATTCTACCAAGCCTACAAGGATCGTGATAAGTAACCTTAACTTCTCCCAAATTTGGAAAAGACATGTCTTCTAGAAGATTTTCTTTCAAGATATATTCTGAAATGTGATAAATCTCAAAATCAAAATCTTCCCTTTTTTTAAACAGCTTTTTATACTCATTTTTCCAAGTATAATACCCTTCAGGGCAACTGAATACAATCGTTTTTACTCCTGCGTTTTTGAACAAATTAACGTTATATTTTGCTAATTTCTCAAAGGATTCTGTATCACCCTGCCATATTATGTCGTGACCACAACACTTTTCTTCAGGCAAAACAACTGGTACAATATCGTTCTGATTTAAAATTCCAATTACGCTCTTAGGGATAGTCAGATAATCTGTAGCATTATAAGAACTCATGTTAGCTTGGTTTCCATAGTTTGCAATCATTACTCCCGCTGAATCTAATGCGCCATTATAATCTTCAGGGATTTGATCACTATTACTACAACAATTACAATTCAAGCAACGATTTGCCTCTTTTTTTGCTTGTTCTTCAGTATATCCTAATTCCATTTCATCAAAACATGCCAGTCTTTCTTCCCCGGGCATAAAGTTCATTTCTTGACAAGAATTTACTTGAATATATTTTTTAGGGATAGTAGAACGTTTTAATTCTTTCATTCTAATCCTATTTTCTTTTAAATCAATTCCACGGAAGAAGCGATCGATCGAGTACGCTGCCTCCCTACCATTTCCTATCGCATCAACGGCACACATGAGTGAATCAAAAATGATATCTCCACCTGCAAAAACGCCAGGAATGTTAGTTTCAAAAGTTACTTCGTCAACTACAATTTTCCCTCGTTCAACTTTTAACTTGTTGTCAGTTGCAGCATTAATAGGGCCCATGTCAAGTCCTTGCCCGATAGCAGTAATGACATAGTCTACAACGATCTTAAAATCAGAGCCTTCTACTTTATTCAAAGGTCTTCTTCCTGTTTCAGGATCAGGTTCTCCCCATTCAATTTTATAACAATTTAAGGCTAATTTTCCATTAGGTTCTTGGGTTATGTTTTTAGTCGAAGTGGTAAAATGATATTCCATTACTTCTCTCTCGGCTTCGTGTAAATCTTTGAGCACATTTTTAAGAGCCTCCTCCGTTAATATGTCTACAAAATCGGCTTTCGTAGCTCCTAATCTAACAGCAGTCTCGCCAACATCTACGGCAACTGCCCCTCCGCCGATAATTCCGAAAGTTTTACCTTTAAATTCTTCGGGGTCTTCTGTACAATTATATTTTCGATCCAAGAGAAAATCTATGGCAACATGAACATTAGGCAAATCTTCACCCTCTAATCTCAAGGTTTTTGGTACATACAGGCCGACCGCAATAAAGACAGCTTCAAATCCTTCTTTTTTGAGATCTTCGAGAGTTAAAGTAGCACCAAACTCTTTATTTAATATTATTTCGACTCCCATGCTTTTAATAAAGTTCACATCGTGGTCCAACGCCTCGTCAGAAAGTCGATATTGAGGGACACCGTATCTTACAACTCCACCCGTTTTTTCTCCTTTTTCATAGATTGTAGGTTTATATCCCATTCTTGCGAGGTAGTAAGCAGCAGATAATCCTCCGGGTCCAGCCCCGATTATTGCTACTTTTTCCTTGGTTTGTTTAACTGGTTTTATTTTACTATTACTTGGATGAGCGGTTTCATAATCTGAAACAAACCTCTTTAGTTCTCTGATAGCTATAGGCTCATCGTGATGTTGACGATTACAATTCAAAGCACATTGAGCTGTGCAAATTCTTCCACATAAATAAGGTAAGGGGTTCATTTCTCTTATCAAATCGATAGATTCTTGAAATTTTCCCTCGGAGATTAAGGAAACGTATCCTTGAACATCTACTCCCGCTGGACATCCTACGACACAAGGTGCCGTTCCAGTTAAAAACGGAACACAACCCATAAAGTAGGCGAGCTCTCCTTCACTTTTTATTTTCAATCCAGTGCCTTCTAAGAATCCTAATTTGTTAGTAAATTTAATCTTATCATCTGCCATTAGTTTTGGTATACTGGAATAAACTCTATCGTGATTGCAGCTTCGCAAAGTCTCCTGTAATGGTTCGTATTCCGAAGTTAATGTTCGAAGTTCCTTAATAATCTCCGTGAAGTTGACCCCAGTTTTATCTTTAGTCATAGGACAATATTCTGTGCATAAACCGCATGTTAAACAATCCCAAATATTATTATTCTGTAACGCTTCCTCTGGCGATAAGAATGTTAAATCAGTAATTAAATTTCTTGGATAAAATAAATCTAAGTAAGAGACGGGGCACACATTAACGCAACGATTACAATTATAGCAATAATTTGCGTTCGCAATAACATTTTTAATGATGTCACTTGAGAGTATTCTGTCATTTTTCTTACTTACGCTTTTCTCGTTAGTTTCAGTCAATATAAATCCTATATCGGTCTTTATTCTATTGTTAAATATAATTTAAAGAAGTTTAAATATGCTTTTATTATTGTTAAAAAGCATTTGATTAGATAATTATTTAAGTTGACGTAGAAT
Source organism: Promethearchaeota archaeon (assembly GCA_019894655.1). The sequence continues at coordinate 3,693 of JAGXNZ010000301.1, forward strand.
CAATTAAACAGATTAAATAAAGAAGCCATTACAGAACTTTCTATAGGTGGATTTTATGGAGAGAAGAAAAAAAATTTTAACATTGATTTTAATAGCAGTAATTATATCCTCTGGAATAATTGGAACTCTAGTAATTATAGTTGTTATTCAAAATGCGACTCCTTCTGCTAGGTACGGTTCTGCGATGGTTTACGATCCCGTTCTACAAAAGGCGATATTTTTTGGAGGAGGATATCAAGAGGGAGCTAGTTACGAACTTTTCAATGACA
>JAGXNZ010000037.1 GCA_019894655.1 Promethearchaeota archaeon
CGATCCAGATGATTCTGTAAGATGGAGTGTCATTAAATATTTATCAAAACACATCAAAAATCCAATAATTTATTCTGAATTGAAGAATCACTTAAATAAAGAGTTAAATCCGATTATATACGAAAATCTAATAGAAGTTTTTGAACAGGAATAAAGTAAAAATAAGAGCCTCTTTCTCTTCTCCTTAATTTGTTCTTTGATATCTCTTTTTGAACAAAAAGTAAAGAATTAAAAACAACATTTTTAATTATATATATAAATAGGTTTAAAGACCTAAAATATGAAATTTTTAATAAAATCTATCCATTACTTAGTTTAATTAATAAGGTTGATTGTATAAAAAAAATCTATTAAGGTGTAAAAGATATCGTCATATGACTATACATTCAAAATTTTACTGCTCGGTGACGCATCCGTTGGTAAAACATCTTTCACTAAACGATATTGTTATAATGTCTTTAATCCCAGCGAGCGATTGACAATCGGAGTTGATTTTCACGTTAAAACGATCGAGTTACAGGGTAAAAAAGTGAAGTTACAACTGTGGGATGTGGGGGGCGAAGAACGTTTCAGGTTTTTATTACCTACATATTGCTTGGGTGCAAATGCTGCATTTCTGCTTTATGATGTCACCCGTACTCAAACTCTCGACAATATCAGTGAATGGACCAATATTGTCCACCAAAAAGGAGGGCTTATACCAATTATGCTTGTTGGGTCAAAAATAGATATTATGGATACTCCACGCGAAGTTTCTCGAGAATACGGAATTCAAATTGCTGAAAAGCATAATATGGCATCATTTGGTGAAATATCCAATAAAACCGGCCAAAATGTAAATAAAACATTTGAGGTTCTAACAGAGTTAACGTTAGAAAGAATTGAAAATAGGTGATTTAATGTCTGACCGTGAATTTTTAGCTCTCAGTTCTCTATTTGATGCGATAGGAATTATTGAAAAAGGTATAGAGAAAATATACCACTATTTGCTTCAACATAAGAGAATTGACAACTTAAATAAAGTCAGCACGCAATTCAATTTAACCTTAAAAAGAGGATATAAAATCTGTGCGGTTTTGAACGATTTAGGATTAGTTCAAATATACGATCGCCCGATGAAAATTCATTTAGCAACTCCACCTATCTCCCTATGGCAGACTATTATTAACGAAAGAATTGAGGATTTATCTCAATTATTCCAAGAGAAAAAGGAGAAGGCAGAAATTGCCCTATCAGATTTTATTCAAAATTATAATTTGAATGAACAAGTGACTCAAGAGTTCGTAGAGTTCGTTAATTATAACCTAAAAAATTTTGGAGAGACTTATCACTCATTTTTAGCTGAAAAAGAATGCAAGATCGCCATAGGAATCCGGTATGAAAACGAATTTAGTTCAGTTATTAAAAAATACGGGATTTCTAATATTCCTGAAGATTTAAGTGAATCTATTAGATCGGGAATAACAAAAATTAAAGAAAACCTAATCAACATTAATATCCAAGTAATATTTAGTACAGAAGTAATTAGGGAATTATTAGCTAGCGAAGAATTTCAATTGGTTTCCAGATATCTCAAATCGTACGATTTAATTTTTAATTTTGTCTCTGTTCGTGTTACTGATGAGGATTTCAGCAATTTTAATTTAACTGATAGTGAATTGGTTCAACCAAGTTTTGATCCTACTAATAAATTGATAGGAGCTTATTTATCACGAAATACTAATATTTATCAAATTTTCTATGAGAAATTTAACGAACTGTACGAAAAAGGTATTCCGTTAACTCAATTTCTAAAAGAACAGAGAGATATTAAAGAAGAATCTTATTCTAAAACGCAATTATTTGGTTTGTGCTTGTTATAAAAAAAATTTTTTAAATTTCTTATATATCAAAAATAAAAAAAAAATTATAATTTTGAGATTTTTAATTATATCTTTTATATGTGAAAAGTAACCACAAAAATCCAAGTAACCCAATTATAAACGCACCCAGAATTATATAGTTTGGCCAGTAGACCAAATCGAATGATGCAGGATTAGTAACCCATCCTATAACTGAGGTTACTCCGGTAAGAGCCATAATAGAAAGAACTACTAAACCTATACCCAATGCATATTCTTCTTCACGGAACATTCCAATTCCCGCTACAAGACACCAGAAGCCTAGTGCTATTGAAATTAAACCTTGACTTCCGAAAGATGTAAGAGCTGCAGCTACTTCAGGATTAGTAAGGAAATCACTTAACCAAGGAGGAACACCGATTCCTACCAATGCTAAGAACTCTATTACGCCTTTAACCAAGAAAAGTATACCCAGTATAATCATTAAAATATTTAAAAGCTCGTTCGAATCTTTCATTTTTTCTTTTTTTTCACTCATTTTCCAATAAACCTTTTTGTTTTTTATTATGATTAGGTGTTGATTAAGAAAATAACTTCCTCCGTATATAAATTTAATTTATTGAAATTATAAACCCAAATATAAGTTCCTTCAAAATTCATAAGTTTAAATTAAGTAAAATTATTTAAATTTTAAAGACAATTTAGTGTAAGTTATTTAGTTTTTTAGTTATAGTTAGAAATGGAAAAGTTCTTATCACCAGAAACGATATACTCTGGCTTGAAAAAAAAAGAAATTGACAGCAGTATCGCTGTTGATCAATTAATTTCTTTAATTGAAGGGAGTGATAATCCAAAAATTCGCTCTAAATCAATTTTCATTTTGAATCACCTAAAGATTGACGATCCAAAAATTTTCAAAATCATAGAAAGCTCTCTTTTATCGGATGAAAATCCTCATGTTAGAAGGTCTTCTGTAACCCTTATTGGTCATCAATTTTTAAAAGAAGGATTAGACACACTAACATGGGTGGTCCAACACGAAAAATCACCACTGGTATTAAAAGCCATTTTTGATCTGAATTTAAAACTTACTGACACGCGGTTTAAATCTCTAATTAAAGAGTTAAACGAATATTTAGCGAAAATTGCGTTAGCTGTCGGTATTATCTCAAATGAAGCAAAGTTTATTTTAGATTTAGAAGCTATTTTCGCCCAAAACGAGGAGAATTACGTCTTAGAGCTAAAGTCATATCAATTTTATGAGAAACTTAAAGATTCTAAACTTGGAGAATTTTGGCTAACAATAAAAAACAAACACATTGAGTCTTTAAGCCTTAATTTTTTTAATTGGAGATACGTGAAACGAAACCCTGATATGTTTGATTCTATATCAAATTTACAGGATCCCATTGTATATTTAGATTTATTAAGAAAAATCCATTCGACATTTAATAAAAATCTTAAAATACCTGTATCAATTTCGCTACTCACAAAACTCAGAAAATTGAATCTAAGCAAAAATAACATTATTGAATTACCAAAATCTATGTTTTTACTTACTAATATTACGTATTTAGATTTGAGTTATAATATGTTGAATGAAATCCCGGAAGAAATTACGAATTTAAAATTTTTAACTACTTTAAGAATTCAAAATAATCAAATCAGTAAAATTCCTAAAGCAGTAAAGTCGTATTTAGATAAACTTAGCAATTATAAGATTTAACTTCCTTTACATTTTTGTTAAAGTTAATTATTTAAGCAATAAACTCCAATTCTAAAATCAATAAATTAATTTAAGATAATGGTGGAAAAATTTGGAAGAAAAAAAGAATTTAATTAGTGGTGGCGATGTTCTTATCAAATCCTTACTCGCAGAGGATATTAAATATTTGTTTGGGATTATTGGCGGTCAGTTTTTAGCTATGTTTGATGCTGTATACAAATGGGGGCGCGAAAAGGGTATTAATACAGTTATGTTTCGACACGAACAAGCAGCAGCACATGCAGCTGACGCTTGGGCTAGAGTGACTAATAAACC
>JAGXNZ010000302.1 GCA_019894655.1 Promethearchaeota archaeon
TCGTTATATGGCTCTCGTCAGCAACTATTAAAAAATCTTTTGGAAAATAATCAATTAAACACATCGGTGGACTGCCGGGTGGTCTGCCATCAAGGTGTCTCGAATAATTTTCCACTCCTTTACACCATCCCATTTCTCTCATCATTTCAAGATCAAATTTAGTTCTTTTTTCTATCCACTGCGCCTCCGCATACCTTTTTTCCTTCATGAACATTGCTACTTGGATTTCTAACTCTTCTTCTATCGATACTAAAGCCTTTTCCTTGTTTTCTTCAGGTATGATAAAATGGGTAGCAGGAAATATCCTGCAATTTGAAATATCTTTTATTATATTATTCGTAATATGATGTATTTCTTGAATTGACTCAATTACGTCTCCAAATAAGGATATGCGAATAGCAGTGTTTAAATAAGCTGGAAAGATATCTATAATATCTCCTCTAACCCTTACCACTCCCGGGTTAAATTCTACTTCCTTTCTTTCATAATTCATTAATATTAATCTTTTTATTATTTCTTTTCTTTTAATTATTTGTCCAACCTCAAGGTTCAGAGAAATTGCCGTCCAAATTTTTGGATCACCAATCCCATATATGCAAGAAACAGTTGCTACGATTATGACATCGTTTCTGGTTCTAATCGCATGTGTGGCAGCTAATCTAAGTCTTTCAATTTCTTCGTTTACGCTGAAATCCTTCTCGATGTATAATCCTGTAATAGGCATATAACTTTCTGGTTGATAATAATCGTAGTAGCTAACAAAGTAGTGAACAGCATTTTCAGGAAATAATTCTTTAAGTTCGTTGTATAATTGTGCTGCCAGTGTTTTATTTGGCGCCATAACTAAAGTAGGTTTCTGAATTTCTTGAATCATGTTTGCAATCGTGAATGTTTTTCCCGTACCAGTAGCCCCTAATAGAGTCTGAAAGCTGTTTCCATTTTTTATATTGTCAACAAGCGATTTAATTGCTTTCGGTTGATCCCCACTAGGAATAAAGTCTGATTCAATTTTGAATTTAGATATCACAATTTAGACCTTAGAATTTAAAGATTAATTAAAGATGAACTTAATTTATAGACGGTAGGTCTATAGATTTTTTAAAGTGACATAGTTTATGTTTTTTACTATTATAAATAAAATGTAAGGTTTTAAGAGGCAACGATTTCATCGTGCATATCCTCTGCGCCTTCCTTGGTTCGAACTAAAATATTTAAAATATCGTCGACATCAACAGGCCCAAGTATAATTTCGAGATTTGTCATGCTGATCGTAAATAGAATTGAGTTTCCTGCTCCAATTTCGTAAACGGTTCCAAGGGAACTTAGTGAAATAAGCGTATTATTAATATAAACTGAATCTACTGTAAGATTAAATAATCCTTCGTTGTCTATTTTGATTACAACATTACCGAGATTGGATGCAGTCGTTCCAGTATCATCAATATTTATATCGTACAAGGTTGAATCCACAAATACGGAGAAGTCCATATTATATTGAGCAGAAGTGTTAGTAGTGATATTAACATTCACAATATTCGAGGAATTTAATTTAAATCCTGTAATATTGAAAGAAACTAAAGCGCACTCTTGTATGTCTAGATTTATATCTCCATATTCAAAAATTACATCACTTATAAAGGATAAGCTAGTCGAACTATTCAGATATAATTTATCTAACGTAATAACTTCATCTCCCGTGTTTTTGATTAAAATTTTACCTGTTTCATTAGCAGCTATATAAGAAGCAGTTTGCCCTTCTACGACATCAATGATTTCAATATCTGGTTTGTCTACAATCGTGTGAACAAAACCAATATCAGAAGCTTTCGTAGTACCATCGAAACTTGCAGTCACGATAATTCCTATCTCATCGTTTACTTCAATACCTAAGTGATCTGGGGCTGTTATTGTAAGACTTCTTTCTGCCCCAGCTTCAAGAGTAAAGGGTATAAAACCTATCTCCGTCCAATCTGTAGAAGAAGTTAAAAATATTTGGTCTAGTCCAAGTATAATATCACCAGTATTTTTTAACATTAAGTTTACATGAGTTGTACCATTATCATAAGTATACGCGTATGTTTTCTCTAGATTAATTGGCACATGTTTTCGAAAATTAGCTTGAGTTGTAATTAATGCTTCTGGGGAGGCTATTCTGTTCTCTTCAAGAATAGAAATTTGAAAGGGATCGTAGTTTGAAGTAAATAGTATCTCATCCCTTATACCGTTAGGAGTAACCACGCCAACTATTTGCTCAATTCCTATTTTCTCAGTATCTATATCATAAAATGGATAGATAGAATTTGCAATGCTGACATGAGCTATTTGGCCAGGAACTAAAATTGGAGATCCAGAAACATATGTTGTATCATTAAGTGTATTTGTTTCATTATCGATATAGAAATCTTTCAATATTACTGTAGTTTGTCCCGTATTTTCAATTTCAAGAATTATTTCACTCGACGACTCATCAATTTGAACGACTTTACTGTTGATTTTATTAATCCTAATATCTCCTTCCTTAGCTTCTTTTACAAATAGATTGCTAGTATCGTTTGTGAATATGTAGGGTGAAGAATCAACCGCGATTGATTGAGCCTCTACTTCAATGTTTATTACGTCATTTACTTCAAAAGATTTTCCACCAGATTTAATATCTACCCAAACCAGATCATCATCAGTTGCGTCTAGAGTATTGGTTTCAAATCCTTTGCCCATATTAAAATCGTAACTCTCACCATTTATCTTTACGTCGATTACTGTTAAATTTCTTGAGCCCGTGTTTTTTAGTCTGAAAGTAGCATAGCCCGTATCGAATACTTCCGGATCTTCTATTAGAAAACTAGATTCTAAAGCAGTGTAATCAAGCTTAAACAATTTCACCATTCCATTTGATGAGACGTGCTCAAGGTCAAATACTTTAAAATCATATCGGCCATTAGTTGGTATATGTGTCGCGTACGTATCCCCGTTAGTATCGACTCTCCCCCCAAAACCATTGATTGCGGCCTGATAATATTCCAGAAATGTTTGGGGGCTACTAGGGTCTGGTGGGGGATTAGTTGGATTACCATAGAACATCATTCGAACTAACTGACTTTCGAACCATTTTGGAGTAGGTCTTCCCGATGTAGCATTAAAATATTCTTCTTCAATGAATACAGAATTCGAAGCCCAATTGTCTTCTTCCATTCCATAATTCTTATAAAATTGGTAGTTATCGTTACAAATCCTTACCATCCAAGGCCATTTACCCTCGTCACCTCCTAAATTAGGCCACA
>JAGXNZ010000038.1 GCA_019894655.1 Promethearchaeota archaeon
TATTACTGTAAATTGTGATGATGATATTTTTCAATCCCAAGGGTATGGTTATTTTAATCTAAGCGTAAATGTCGAAAAATCTTATTATTACAATCAATCAACCGAGTTTATTATATATATTACTGGACAAACGAGTTTAAGCACTACAAAATTCCCTGATCCTAGTATAGGATACTATAATTCTGATGAAGTATTTAATATTACTGCATACTTCGAGGATATTGGTCGGAGTGAGGGTATTGATGGAGGGCTAGCAAAAATTTATGTTAAAGAAGTATCTGCTAGTTTATATCAAGAATACACTCCAGTAATAATTGATCCCTTTGGTGGGGGATATTACAATATCACAGTAGATTGTAGTGATCCATTATTTAACCCTTACGGCAACTATGATATCAAAATCAACATTACGAAATCGTATTATTACACAGCAGAGGATATATTAGGAGAGATAGTTGTTGGAAATACTACTCTTACAGTTGTTGCCCCATCTGGCCCTATATCTTATGTAGAAGATGAAATATTCGATATTATGATCGAATATGAAGATCTCACTCTTACTAGTGGGATCATTGGAGCTAATATTACCTATACGATAAATGGTACAGGTTATAGATCTGATGCATTTGATAATTCAGATGGTACCTATAACATAACTGTTGATGTTGGAGATGCTGATTTTGGAACAAATTATGGCAATGTAGATATCATTATTAGAGCAAATAAAACAAATTATATTAATTTAACAAGGACTTTTACTTTTGAGCGCCAGATTACAACTCAAATTACACCCTTCAATAACCCCCCCTTAGTAGAAATTATGAAAGGAATTAATGTGACCTATACATTTAATTATTCGGATACATCAGGAAACCCTATAGTTGATTATGATAATTTTCAAAGTACGTCTCCTCTCTTTAGTTTTCAATACCACTTAGGGAATGATGGTGATGGGAATTATACACTCGATATTGATACTTCAAATGTAGCGGTTATAGTTGACCCATATACGCTTAATTTTAGTATATCAGTTTTTGGTAATCAATCCCAAGATATCTCTTTAACTATCTTAGTGACGATAATCCAAACTGAAGTTATTAATGTGTCCTCAATATCAGAAATTGCACGAAATTCTGGTTTGAATCAATCAGTTAGATTTTTCTTCAATGATACTACAAATAATCTACCTGTTTTCAATGTCACTACAGCAAATATTGTGGTTAAAAATTACGCTACTGGAACTCCTTTTAGTGATGGCGAATTTTGGCTTTTTGATCCATTCAGTAACGGGACCTATATTTTAGATATTACTATGGGAACTCGAATTTCAGGATGGTACACTTTAGAGATCAACGCATCAAAATTTCCCAATTATGACTATAGTCTATTTAACATAACTTTCTATTATATAGGAAATCTTACACAGTTGAATTTAATTTCTTACTCTTACTCCGATCCAGTAATTGCATTGACTCCCACAGGGTTTGGTTATAATTTTACAATTTTCGAGGGCAGTGACACAACAATCGTTTTAAATTTAAGAGACACAGATTATGGCAATAGCACCGTTCTCGGAGTTGCGGATTCATATACAGCAACATATCTAAACCTTGTGACAAGTTCAAATGGAGCTCTTTCAAATTCCTTTCAATTTTCTTCCCCAAATCACATTGGAACGCTAACTACCTCTCTATCAGCATTAATACCTGGAAGGTATTTAATAAACATAACGACTTCATTAACAAATTACGAGGATACTTCTTTTAGCTTCAATTTAACGGTGATCGCAAAGTATCAAGCTAACTTAACCGTAGTATTTAAACCAACAGCAGTAAATGCTGGGGAATTGTTTAGAATTGTAGTTCAAGCAGAAATTTTTAACGGTATAAGTTGGGTGCCTTTACAAAATGCAGATATTACGATGACACCTATTTTTGATGGAGTTCCCTCTCTATCAGGAGAACAAACAAAAAGTACTAATAGCACCGGTCAGTTGTTTTTTGAGATTACAGCTGCTACTGCAATAACTATGAACCTTACTCTTGAATTACCAGTAGAATATAATCATTTAAGTGATTCTATGGTAATTTTTGAAATTGGTGTAATTCCACCACCACCAGGTGGTATATCATTTGAAGAATTAATTCCATTTCTTATAATGATTGGAGCTATATTATTAGCAGTCGGCGGTTCGGTTGCTGTTTATCGGGGTGTTATTGTCCCTAAAAAACGAGAAAAACAACGGATTCTAACTGAAGTGAAGACTATATTTGACGATGCTATTAATTTAGAGCATATTTTAGTGTTATACAAAGGAACAGGAACATGTGTATTCTTCAAATCGTACGGTTCAGAACAAATTGATCCGGAACTAATAGGCGGTTTTTTGGTAGCAGTTTCTTCTTTCGGCAAAGAAATGGCCACACAAGAAGCCTTAAACGAAATATCTTACGGTGACAAGATGCTACTATTAGCTGATGGAGCTTTAACTCGAGTTGCATTAGTCTTAGGGAAAAAGGCATCTTTAATACTTCGTCGCCATCTTAAAGAGTTTATAGATACATTTGAAAAAACATATAAAGATGTTTTACCGAATTGGCGTGGACAATTGAACCCTTTCCGAAACGCAGGAACTATTGTGGATGATTTACTAAATACATCGATAATTTTACCACATCAAATAACTTTTGATTTCTCTAATGTTAAGGAATTAAAAAATCCACATTCAAGAGACGTATTGAAAGTAGCTCAAAGCTGTTGTGAAGAGGCTGAAAGGGAATTCTTCTTTATCGCGACATTATTAAAAGAAGTAGCTGATAGAACTAATAAAGATACAGCAGAGATATTTATGGGAATAAAGGAGCTAAGAGATAAGAAAATCTTAATTCCTATCGAAATATCAGCAATAGGAGCACAACCAATATCTCAACAAGAGATTAACCTCATAAACCAAAAAGTTATGACTTTAACAAATTTAACGAACGAGGAGAAACAGAAACTTGTGGATGATCTGGCTCAATTGGGCCCAATTGAGCGCGAAGCTTACTTATCTAGCTTAGCAGAGCAGCAACAAATAGTCACCGCTCCAATAAAAACAACAATAGGAGATATATCAGTTATTAATCAGAAAGCAGCTAAGAAAGGAATTAAAGAAATACTCAATCGAGGAAAAATTGCTCAAAGCAAGAAGAGTTATATAAAAGCTGTTGAAATGTATCAAAGTGCAGCTATTTTAGCCTCGAATTGGGAGTTGCCTTCAGAATTGATTAAAATACAAGAGACTATTCGAAAAACTAGGATTGAAGATTTAAAAATTAAAAAAACCAATCTAGAAAATGATGCAAAAAGTGCGGTTAGAGAGAACAATTATCTTGAGGCGGCTGCGAAGTACAAATATGCTTCCAAAATGGCATCTGAAATATTTAAACTAGGAGCAACTGAAATGACAAAAGAAGTCAAAAGATTAACCAACAAAGCAAATGAATATGAGAAAATGAAATAAATTTGTTATTTTTTTTTATTACTATTTTTTATTCTTATTTTAATATATAGGTTTTTTGCTTATTTAGTCTGTAATTCCATTTTCGGTTATAGAAAATACAGCTTATCCTTCAGGCAAGTGAGGGGCATCAATCATTTTTGCTACTCGTTGTTCACCTTTTCCTTTTCTTAAGTAAACTCTAA
>JAGXNZ010000303.1 GCA_019894655.1 Promethearchaeota archaeon
ATTAATAACTTGTTACATGAATAATATATAATCATATCCGTCAAGAGGTTATCTATGAGTGAAAAGCATTTATACAGAGAATTTATGAGTTAATAAACAATATTAATTATTAGGGATTAATATGAAACGAAAAGATCAATATAACCGCAAACTTGAATTTATTATTGATAAACTCTCTTTATTACCCGATAATGTCGAGGAGAATATATTTTATGTTGATGCTTTATTCTATCGGCTTCAGGTTTCTGTTGATGCTGCTATGGACATAGTGGCAATGTTATGTAAGGATTTGGGTATCACAGTTAAGGATGATTATTTAAATATTGATGCATTAGAGGCTCTTGACTTATTTCAGAAAGAATTACTAAGAAATTTGCGCCGTTTGAATGGTGTTAGAAATGCTTTGGTACATCGATATAATAAAATTGAAGAAGAACAAATAATCAAAGAGAAGGAAAATTTCGTAAATATTCTTAAAGAATTTGTAAAGCGTGTGGAGAAAGTAGTTAATGAACGAATTCAATTTTCTGAATAATGTAAAGAAAGATCTTAAGAAGATAGATAATTTTTGGGTCGTAATTTACGGGAGTTCTCTTTCAGAATATTATATTCCTCTGAAGTCTGATATTGACATTGCGATTATTACCCAAATAAAAGAAAAAAAAGAAAATATCACTATTTGGAAGGATATAATGGGGGAATTTGCGGAGAAATATGACATCAAAATATTTGAACTATTGCCATTGTTCATTAAAATTGAAATTATTGAGAATTACCGCGTAATCTTTGGTAATCCTCTTGAAATTTCAGAATATTTTTATCATTACCGTTCAATTTGGAAAGATATGGTTCATCGAATTGAATCTAATAGGTTTAAAAGCATAAAAGAAAAGATTGAATTATTGGAAAGAAAGCAGTTTTAATAATTAATAAATGATAAAGAATGTGAATATACTTTTCAATAATGACATTTCGACCTTATTCAAGGCTCTTTCGTGAATCCATTCTCGAAAGCTATTACTACAACACATCATTCATACTTCATTTTATACTCGGCTATGTTTATTAAGTTTTATTAAGTTCCTCGCTTTCTCAGGTTTTCTCATATCCATTAGCTTAACACCTACACCAAAGGTCGATATGATATTTGAAGGTGTCATTTTTATCAAGATCGATTCTTGTTCAATTTCTGCCTTTTCCTCATATTTTAAAACTTTAGCCATGATATCTCTTGCTTTTTCATAATCTTTTGAAATAAATTCAGCAATAGCCTTAAAATGCAGTTTCAGTTTATGAAATCCCATTTCAACAGGAATTAAAGTTTATATACAATACTGTTTTTAATAACTAGGCATGCTTCTATATTCAATTCTTTTTCTAATATTAGGATTTTTGGGGTTATATATTGGTGCTAAATTTGTGATAATTAGCCTTGAAAACATTGCAGATCGCTTAAATATTAGTCATATAATGGTAGGGTTGACAATTTTATCGATTGGGACTAGCTTACCGGAAATTGCAGTAAGTATAATGGGTGGTTTTGATAAGCTTTTTGGTATTGATCCACTCATTGATGGAATAGTTATAGGAAACAAAATTGGTTCTTTCATGACTCAAATCACTTTAATTATTGGAATTTTAGCGGTAAGCCAGCCGATTTTCGTTAGTAAATGGGAATTGAGAAGAGAAGGACCTATGCTCTTTATCTCTGTGTTGATTTTTCTTTTTTTCTCATTGGATGGAATCCTTAGCCAATTTGAAGCGCTTTTAATGATAATAATATATTTCATTTATATCTCTCTGGTGATTTGGAGTGAGAGACATCTAGCAAAAACCAAACTCGAAGCTAGTTATCTTAAAAAGCAACGTTTGGATGCCGTAAGTTTTGAGCCAGTTGAGAGTCCCCGTAAAAAATCATCAACACCTAGAGATATAGGCATTTTGCTTATTGGGCTCATTATTTTGGTAATCGCAGCAGAGGCTACATTACTTTCAGCGCATGATATATCAAAAGAATTTCATATTCCTGAAAATGTTATTGGAATTTTAATAGTTGGATTTGGCACAAGTTTACCGGAACTTGTTGCTGACTTAACCGCGAGTAGGAGAGGATCATTTGGAATCGCAGTAGGAGATATATTAGGTTCCAATATATGCGATATTTTATTAGCCTCAGGATCAGGAGCAATAATAGTTAATTTTAATGTTCCCATGATAATTCTGGTTTTTGATATACCTGTTCTATTCTTGGCGTTATCGTTAGCTCTTTATCTCTTATGGAGCGAAAAAACACTTAAAAGATGGGAAGGAATTCTATTAATCGGATTTTATAGCGTGTATGTAATTTTAAAATTAACGATGTTTCAAATCTAAACTACTCCATTTTGAATAATATACATTAAAAACTTACTCTAATGAGTTTAATTTAAAATATTAATAAAATTTCGAATTTACCTAAATATTAAATATAAATACAACATATATTCAAAATATTATGAAAGCTGTTGTATATGAAGAATTTGGTTCACCAGACGTTCTTGAATTAAAAGATGTGGAAAAACCTACACCTAAGGATGACGAATTGCTTGTTAAGGTGCATGCAACTTCGGTAAACGCCATAGATATGATTTTCCGGAGCGGCAAAAGTCTTTTATTTGGTATGACGAAGTTAATGGCTGGTTTCAAAAAACCAAAATATAAAATCTTAGGGTTTGATGTATCTGGAGAGGTGGAAGCTGTAGGTGCGAAGATAACAAAATTTAAAAAAGGTGATAATATTTATGCATGTCTCAGAAGTCCCGGTGCAAATGCCGAATATGTATGCGTTCCTGAAAAGTTTTCCGCAATAAAACCCGCTAATATGAGCCATTTAGAAGCTGCTGCGGCAGCTGATACCGGTGGCACGGCTTTGACTGGGCTTACAGATATAGTTAATATAAAAGAGGGGCAAAGAGTGCTTATCTTTGGTGCTTCTGGAGGAGTAGGCTCTTTTGCTGTACAAATTGCGAAGACATTTACAACTGAAGTAACAGGCGTATGTGGTACAGACGCTGTAGATATGGTAAAATCACTTGGTGCAAATGCTGTGATTGATTACAAGAAAGAAGATTTTACCAAAAATGGACAAACTTACGATATTATCTTCGACGCAGTGGGTCGAAATGTAACTTCATACTCGAAATGTAAAAACTCTTTAACTGAGGATGGGATTTTTGTTACAGTTGATTTTCAATCGACGATATTTAGATATATGTTGAACAAAAAAGTAAGAGGATACATGGGTGGTATTAATGGTGAAAAACTTGATTCTCTCAGAGAACTCATCGAAGCTGGAAAGGTTAAATCTTTTGTTGATAAAGTATATCCGTTAAGTCAGGTTGCCGAGGCTCATAGATACTACGAAAGTGGTCAGAAAAAAGGAAAAATTGGGATATCTTTGCTAGATTGACTTTGTAAGTTAGGATTAGAGTTTTTTGTTTCCTCACTTCTATTATGCTCAATTATAGATCGTGTTTAACTTATTATATTATAAATTTTAGAATTACAGGGATTATAATTTTAAAAAAAAAATGATTAATTATTGTTCTTCAGAAAAAGCAATTTGAGGAAATAATTCTCTTAATTTTATGTTGTTTTAAAGATTTCTTTAAGGGTGCTACTAAATTCTAATTTCGAAAAATGATAATAAGTTCTAAAGTATAAACATCACTGCAATAATAATCCCAAAATATTATAGATCGGGAATAAGATTTAGAATCGTTGCTACTGCACTTCCTAAAGTAGTAATTTGTTTATTCTCTTCTATTAATTTATTCTCTATTAATATTTGAATAGCTTGTTCAATCCTTTTAGATATAAGTATTTCACTTTTCTTAATATACTTTTGAATGCTTAGTATATCGTGATTTCCATGAAAAATCGCAAAAAGCAATGATCTATCGTCTTTATCGAGTATGTTTATATAAGGTTTCATTTTTTCAATCAAATATTTAGTACGAGGATTAATTGCAAATATAATCTTATCTAGTTTTAGCATTTCTAATCCTTTAAATGTCTTGATCTCATCAGTACCTCTTATTTTCAAATGATCAATCATGTCTCTTAAATAAAATGAAAAATTAAATTCTTCGTTTATTCCTGAATCAATTATCTCTTTAATTATATTTTTCTTGGGTTTTTTTTCAAGATAATTTTTCACTCGATTCTCAATGATTTGATGGGGATATAAAAGGTCAGCATGGAATGCGTCCTCAATCAGTTTATCAACCTGTAAATCTTTAAAACTATCACCTTTATAAATTTTTAATTTGTCTTCGTAAATTTGTTCAAAATAATCCGTAAAATTCCTTAATTTCCTCTTTAAAGATTCACTGGGTTTTTTCATTAAAAGAAGAGCAGTTCTAATATACTTGCCTTCGGTAACAATTACCTTGAATTGTTTGTATCCTAATTCCTCTAATCCACCTTTAGCCTTATTAATATTTTCTCCTATGACTGAACCAAATGAAGAAACAGCGCTTAGGAATCCTGAAATTAATGTTTCATCAATCGGTAATCCAACCAAATTTTTACTATAGCAAGCTAAACCACCCTCGGTTATTATCATTAAATATTGAATATTTTCCATATCTGATAATTTCTGGTAGAGTTGCTTTAAATCTTCCATTTTCCGTTTTCTTTTAGGTTTTATGATACCATATTGAATTGATAGTGCAATTCCAGTTATAATTCCAACTGCAATTAGGATAAAAGGAAGCAAATCTATAAAAACCATCATACTATCTACAATCCTTATAAAATTAGATGATATTTCAACTCCCTGATATATTCCTTGTCCTGCAGTTTGGATAAGTAAGTAATAATCACTCCCAGTTAATAAAAAGGAAATAGTGACCGTTGCGATTCCTATTTCATTTGATTTCGCTGTCGTTGAATAAATCAGTACATCATCAGCGTTAAATAACTGAAATTCTATTTCAAAATCTTCAAGAGGAATTTCATTAATATCTGTAACTTCAACTGAAAAGACGTATTCTCCTTTAAAATACTGGCTTTGTGGTTCATTAAGGAAAGCAATTCTAATATCAACTTTTTCTAAAATATCAATTATTATACTCACATTGTAATCATTAATTCTACTATTTCCTAAATACCTCATTTCAATGGTTAAATTATCATTAAAATCATCCGGTATGACATAATCAAAATCAACATTGTTATTCTCGTCAATATACCGTGTATAATATTCAATTGTCTCTTCATATTTAATTGTGAAAGCTACAAGATTTCCACTAAACGATAGGTTGCTGTTTTCTGAGCAATGTAATGTTAAATTAAATATAACTCTTTGACCATGACGTATAATGTCTGGCAATTGAGAATATGTGAAATTTGAGTTCCATTTTGGTAATATAATATCTGATCTGGATGTATAATTGTAATTTATCGTAGAAGATCCAAAAAACTCAAAGTAAACAGTTAAATTTTCCATTTCATTAGCTAATTCGGGAATGGTATAACTGCACCTTCCATTACTATCAGTTGATAATTGGGTAGAAACTATTGAATTTGTAATATCAGAATTATAATATGCCGTAAATAGAATTATTCTATTATTACTTCTCTCTTCAAGATCATTAATTATTAATTCAGCTTGGTAAAACGCAGAGTATCCCACCCGAGTAAAATTAGGGAAATCAATGATTTTAATACTAGCGTATATCTTCCCGTCAATATCTCTTGTTATGGAAGCTTCGCTCGCTTGCAATTTTTCTAAACCATTAAAACTTGCATTGATTTTAATCGTACCATTTTCATAATTACTTAATACTAAATAATTAATAGTAACTAATCCATTCTCATCAGTTACCTCTGAAGTAGTGTAGCTTTCATTAGATTCTCCAGCTTTAGAAACAAGAATATCTAGTTGTATTAATTGGTTAACAATTCCGGTTCCATTCATATATCTTAGAAAAATCGTTGCTTCAAATTGTTTTAAAGTTCTTATAATCATAGGAACATTTAAATCTAAATATGTTTCCATCTGTTCTTTAATTTCAAATGTTACATTATTACTCATAGCGTTTTCGCAGTTCTCTGCTGTTCCATTAACATAAATTTGATATACCCCCTTGGTTAAGCCAGTCAATTGTATCTCTTTCAAATATACTCCACTGGATACAAAATCTAGATTTCCTGTTAGATTTGGCATTCCCATTTGATGAATATAATATGTTAAAACTCCATGATTTATTGGCTTATTGTTATCTATTAAATTGACCATATTCGCAATAATCGTGATTTTATTTGCAGGATAGACATCTTCAACATTTTGTAGAGAAATCATTGTCGATATTTTGCGAACCTTAAATAAGACATTTATTTTTATAGAAGAAAACCCAATTGCTCCACAATACATTGTGAAATTCTCATACTCTCCTATATTTGTAGCGTTTAACCCAGTAGTGTTTAGAGTTAATTCATATATACCCTTGTATCCTTCAAATGGAATTTGATCATATAATTCAGTTGCTTGAAAATGAGTTTCAATCTTTCCAATTTTAATATTAACAGTACCGTTCAACACCGGTCCACTAGTAGAATTCAAGAGTTTTAATTGTATCTTGCTATTAAATGTATCATTAACATAAGGCATATTTGTAGAATTCAATAGATATTTACCAATTGAGATATTATAATAAAATCCACTTACAGCTTCCCAATATAACGTATTCATCGCAGTGATGTTAATCATTGATATTAAGTCATGACCTTGATAATATTGTTTTGACACTGCAAAGAGAAGTGTGTAAGTCCCATTTGGAATTCCAATTGTCTGTAAGAGAATCGTGTGATTCCCACTTCCCTCATATATAACACTTTGAACTAGGTATTCCCCACTCCAGGTTAATCCCCACTTAACCCATACACCTGTTGAATTTTCATATACAAGAATCCCATTAGTATTATTGATACCCCAATCATTATACACTGTCTTATAGGATAATTTATAACTGCCTAAGTCTCCAGAATTAACAGATTCAGGGAATGTGACAATCTCTGATTGAGTTTTATTAAAAACATAAAATTTAGATATCACTGACCCGAATCTTAAAGTATTATCTGAAAAGTTAGTATCATTCCATTTAATAGATATATAGTAGGGTCCAATAACAAAATTATTTTCGGAGATATCAAGATTACCAATTAAAAATTGATTCGAAGATGGATAATAATTTGTGAATGATTCGATGACTGATCCTGAATTGTTTAAAACCTGAAATGTATAATTGCCATTAACAAAATCTTCCAGCAAAGTGAAATTATATTTTAATATTTCTCCTTTATAAAAGACTCTTTCTCCTTCATGAATTACAGATGAGTTTAAATATCCACTCAAAATATAATTAGGTTGCTTGGCTTGAATTTTCCAGATGCCTGCCTTAAATGCATCTTTTATCCGTGCACTTTGATTGCTCTTATCAATGGTAAAATTATATCTACACAATAAATCACTGCGATTGACGGCAGAGGGTGATACTATGTTAAAGACCTCCCAATTGCTACTATTTGAACCTTTTAAATCAAACGCAGGTAGATTTAAATAATTGATCGAATAATGAGTGAGATTAAAACAACTAGTATTATTAGTCTCTAATAATTTTGAATAAGAGACAGTATTATTAAAAGCAATGTTCCAGATCCCATTAATACTATTAGCTTGCGGTATTTCATAACTAGCCACCGCTCCAAAAGGGGAATTACTCGAAAGATTCACATTTAAATATGATATAAAATTAAGAAAGAGATTTTGGCTGAATGTAGAGTTATAAGTTTTAAATTGAAATGTATGGTTTTCACCTCCAATCCAACTAGAAGTATCTACATCAAATAGATCATTAGTAATATTAATCCAATTATTGCCATCAACTCTTATGGCTAAGTCGGAATAATCTGGGTTTGGATGACCATAGTTAACCTCCATTTTAACATTATCAAGCCATAAGAAATACTTAAACTCTTTATGATATTCGTATTCAAATTCTATACCAATAAAAAAATATAAATTTTGACTTCTTAAGATCTCTTTATATTTTTGAGATAAGCTGTAATTGAAATGGATATATGGAATATCTACTCCATCACCGTTGCTAGAACCGTTGATTTGAACATCATTAAATGGAATTAATCTGATATACTCGCCTGCTTCATTTGGATCATAAGATGTATTAACAATTTTAAGAAAAATCGAAGCATGGTTAATTATATCATTGGGTTCTAAAAGATCTAATTCACTTCTATATTGTCCATATACTAGAGCTTTATCAATAAATTTATAGTCAAATTCGATATTAGCGACTTCATATTTATCTGTAGTATTAAAAATAAATTCGATTGAATTAAATTCTGCATAGAATTTGTCTGACGAATCAAAAGGATCATTTTTATCAGGCGATTTTGCCCAAATACCGAAATCGAATTTATTTATCCCAATTAGACCATCGAGTAAATTAGTTATATCATAAGTCCTTGTTATCTCACCGTGAGCAAGATAATTAGAATCGTTATACACCATCAGTGCAGAATTTGAGCCATTCATTGGAAGATCATCATCCTTATCTATCCAATTAGTACCATCTATATACTTATTGTTTATCCTAGCTCTAACTTGATATTCATCATCTTCTTCAAATGTAGAGTCGTCATCAATTGTCCAAGAGAGAGATAATTGAGCATAATCAACTTCATAAGGGATATCAATATAATGCCACCATGATGCTGAAGGATTTCCCCCTGAAATACTAATGCTAGGTACGATATCTATATTAAGAGAACCGTCTACTTGGTCCCAATTTAGATCTACATAATCTACTTGATCATTAAGTGTACCACCGTAAGGACAACCAGAATTTTTGTTAAAATTGGGATCTAATGTAAATTCATATCTAAATGTAGTTTCTTCTTTATTTTGAATCAATCTTCCTTCTTCAATTTCGAGATTTTCTTGATTTAATCCCAACCTATCTTGATCGTAATACCCATATGCACCATCGCTAAATCCTAATTTATTAACATCGTCATTTTTAACCTCAATACGACCATATTCATCGCCATCAACATTTTTAAAAGAGAATCCAAATTGTCCTTCATCTGTTTCAAGTTCATGATGATTCCAGGCATGCAATTCCATGTCAGTATCGATTAATACTTGATCCTTTTGATATGTACTAACCTCAAATTTTTTTGAGTCTATATTCCAAATTTCGGGAGTTGAAACATTATAAAATTTGATAGGATCGACACTATAATCTCTCTCTTTTATGATACTTGAGGCGTTTTCGAATACATCAAACTGAGCTGCATAGGGTTCCGAATATCCTCCGCTTTGCTCTGATATGGTATCGGAAAGTTTTAATTGGGTTATCTCCTCCTCAATAAAGGGAGAAATTTCTTCACTTTCGACATCAGAACCAGTTTCATCTAAAAATTTAGGTTCATGATTGAGGATAAAATAATCATTAATTTCAAGGAAACTTAATAAAATTATAATAAAAAGAAAAACCGATCTCTGCTTACTATAAAGCTTCAAATCCCCTTAATACTATTATTAATTATGTTACATATATAGAATATAAACTTCTAGAACTAACATAAAAGTAAAAGTATTTAAATAATTTCTAATCAGACATTCTTTGTTATGGGTATTGCTTATTTCTATTTCCATTCTAAATATTAAATATCATCTTTTCAATTTAGCTAGATCTAAAAATTCCTGCTAGCAAATTATAGGATTGGAAAAAAAAAGCTGTAAATTAAAAAAAAAATTATTGTTCTCCAGGATAATTAAGTTGCCATCCAATTCCATATGAGTCTTCAAACATTAAATACCAGGAACCCCAGGAAGTCTTCTCATATGGCATAATGATAGTAAACTTGCTTTTCTTGACTTTTTCATTTATTTCATCGAGTTCTTCTTTAGAATCAAAGGTCAATAATACTTGAACGTTTCCAGAACCCGATTTTCCCATGGGATTGTCAGATAACATTACAGTACCCCCACCAATATCTAGTACTGCATGCATCGTAGAATTTTCGTAGTCGTAATCGACTGGAAAACCGAAAAATGCTCCAGCATCTTTTGCAAAGGGCATGTGATCCACAAGTTTGGCTCCAAATAATTCTTTATACAACTCAATTGCGTCCTTACCATTTTTTACCATTAAATAGGGATTAATTGTAATCATTTTTTTACACCTTTAGATTGTTTAATTTATATATTAATTAGCAGTCTGTTTAAAGTATTAAATATCTTCTTTATAATTTCTAGAATGAGAAATAACCGAATATGAAGAAAGAACATTTTCGAATCTCAAAATCTATAGATTATAAGTTTAGATTATTATAGTGTAAAAAATCTTCCATGTTATCTATTTCCAAAAATTTTAGTACTAATTCTTTTGCAATGCTATCGCTCCACTATTATTTTAAGAAATGATTTAATCTCAACCATTTAAAACTTATGTAGCATTAGCAACCGTAATAGTTTAATTCAATATTGTGGGTGAAATTAATATGGATATATTCGATTGGATGTTTATCGTTTCAGGCTTTATTTTTTTCGTTTCAATGATTAGTGCAATACTTTTGATGGCCAAAAATAAAATGAAGACTGTTAAAATATTTGGTCCGATTCTTGCAGTTCTGATGCTTCCAATCATCGCCGTTTTGATTAATTACATTGTATTTGGTAAAGATCTGAGATTTGTAATTTTCTCGGTTTTAATCCTCATTTATCTCTTAGCAGAATCCTTACTTGATATGGTTTTCAAATTTGATTTTCGATCTAAAACGAGTACACATGTCCCTTATATCATTTTGGAATGGGCTGCGGCTTTTTCTTTCTTGTTTGGCACAATTAGACTTGATGTAACAATGGGTTGGATAATTGCCATCTTTTTTTGGACCTTTATAGGTGCTTTGGTCTATTACATCATCAAGCGAAGAAAAAATAAGGAAAAGTAGTATATACTTCGGCTTTTTGTTAATATAAAAAAAAGGATTTTAATTATTAAAAGAAATAGAGCTTACGAATCTTTCCTCAAATTACGCTGGTATTAGTCCCATTTCAGCCCCATTAGAGCGTAGCCATCTGAAACTCCTATTAATGGTTCGACTAGATATCTAAAACCTTCAATATTGATGAATGGCATGAAATATTTAGTCAACTCTCCCATCGCTTCTTCCGCTTTACCTCTTTCAGTATAAATCAGATGATATTGCTTAATTCCTTTTACTCCTCCTGACGTATTAAAAACTCTCCATTTAGTAACGAATGGGGTCTCTCTCGGTTGCTTCAAATATAGTTTTGCTATTTCAGAAGTTTTATGGGGGGGATACCAAATAGTCAGCATATAGATGCCCATTTTTTTTTACCTCCAACTCGAACTTATTATAAATTAAATTAAATTTCTTAGCGATGAAAAACTAGTTTTGACACCAATATATATTTTGAC
>JAGXNZ010000304.1 GCA_019894655.1 Promethearchaeota archaeon
CCTTTTTGGGGCATAATCATATCTGCATGCTGGGTCTGACTCCAATCTCATCGCACGGTAATACCATAGCTTGATTAAGAGCCCATTTTTGATGCAGTAAATTGTTGATTAATAAACTCAGGATGTAAGCATAACTTTGCACGCTTAATCACAGGTTATCATAAGCGACCTCGAATATGCTAGTGTTCCTTCATTATTTTCCCAAGTAATAATATAAAATACAAGTTAAAAAATTTATTCAATTTAACTGGAAAATTAAATTATTTTTGGTTAATTAGAGTTAAGAGATCATCATATGAACCCAATAATTGCCTAATTTTGGGAAGATTTAATCCATCCTTAGGAATGCCTTCAAACAATGCCTTTCCATCATTTAAAACAAGCATTTTATCTGCCCAATTTTCGATAAAAAAAAGATTATGAGTAGTAAATAAAATAGTCATTTTTTGTTCTTTTTTAAGGGTTTTAAAAATCTGTAGATGGTTATATATTGATTTAAAATCAAGATTCGCAAAAGGTTCATCTAAAATTAATAGTTTAGGATTCATTACTAATAATCCTGCTAAAGCAGCTCGTTTTTTTTGGCCCCAAGATAAATCGTATGGAGAATTTTTAGCATATTGTGATAAATTAACTGCCTTGAGAGCCCATTCAACTCTTTTGTTCACTTCGGATTCTTCAAGACCAAGATTCCTTACTCCAAAACCTACATCTTCTCCTATTGTTGGGGCAAACAATTGATCGTCTGGGTTTTGAAATAAAAATCCGATCTTTTGCCTAAGTCTCCATAGTTGTTTTTTATCCCTAGTCAAGATTTCGTTAAAAATTTTAATAGTTCCAGATTTAGGTTTCAGTAAACCAACTAATAATCTAAGAAACGTAGTTTTTCCAGACCCGTTATTCCCGGTTAAAGCATAGATTGAATTTTCTTTTATGGTTAACGATAAATCATTAAGAGAAAATGTTGAATTATATTCAAAATTTAAATTTTCCACTTCTATTAGACAAATAATTGTAAAACCCCTATGTATATCTGTTCTAGATTGATAAAATAGATGAAAGAAATCACAATAAACAAAAACATTATTACTATTAGTACATCCACTAATTTTATTTTCTTTGAAGAAAAGGTAATTTTACCCGAAAATCCCCTCATTTTTAAACTCTCATATAATATTTCGCTTCTTTCCATATTGTGTACTACATTCTTTCCCATTATAAACGCATGAGTTTTAACCCTTTGCCAATAAGATGTAAAGTTTTTTCCTCTTAAATCTTGTGCTTCCAGTACTTTTCTATTAGATTTTGCGAGAATTGGGATGTAATGAAGCATGATAACTATACTACCTATAAAAAATGGGGGAATTGCTCTTAGTTTAGTTAATGCTTCAATAAATTCAGAATAAGTTAAAGAGGTTAGAAATGTTAAGAATACAAATGCCGCGCCAATAATTCGAAAAAATAGATTTAAGGCATAAGCTAGCCCTTCTACATAAATATTTAGTGAAATTCCAATGTTCAATTGAAAGAATACAGTGTTTCCAACATAGAAAGGAATAAAAATTGTAATTAGTAGTATAAATGGAGTTAACGCTTTAAGTTTTGAAAAAATCTTAAATAGATGTAAACGAAACCCCAAATTAAAAAATAGAACAAATAAAATAATCGTAATTACTAAATAGACATCATTTATAATAAGAAAAGGGATAACTAATATAAACGGGAGAATAAACCGAATTAATGGATGAATCTTATTTAAGAAATTTTTCTCATCTTCGTGTTTGAAAGGTAACTCTATGTCCAATTTATTTTATCTCCTTAATTTTCTATCATTTAGAGAAATCCATAAGAAAATTCCTTACATAAAACTCAAATGGTTTTGAATTGATACTTCATATTACTTTATAAAATTATCATATCGTTTAAAAATAATACTAAATTATGATAAAATATTATTCATAACAAAAAAATTAATCGATAATAAAATATTGGGAAATAAAAAATGCATATACCTGATGGATTATTAGACCCTATAACAACTATCGTGCTCTGGATTGTTTCCATTACTTTTATGATTCTTGGATACTTTAGAATTGGTAATCTGTTTGAAAAGGAGGATTCTGAGAAGTTAATCCCCTACATTGGAGTATTGGCTGCAATTATTTTTGCGTTTCAATTTGTTAATTACCCCGTTCCAGGAGGGACTTCTGGTCATTTGGTTGGAGGTACCCTAGTAGCGATTATCCTTGGTCCTTGGGCATCAGTTATAGTATTATTTTTAATTTTAGTCATTCAAAGTCTTTTTGGAGATGGAGGGATCACCGCGTTAGGAGCAAATACTTTTAATATGGGAATAATTGCTGGTATTGTAGGTTTCTATTTAGTTGTGCTATTCGTAAGACTTTTGAATTATACATCACTGAAAAAGGAATTAAAAGTTACAATCGCAACTGCTATAGGATCTTATATCGCCATTGTTTTAGCCTCTTTCATTTGTGGTATTGAAATCGCTATTAGTGGCACAATTCCAATTGAAATTGCTGTTCCAGCTATGGTTTTTTGGCATATCCTAATAGGTATTGGTGAAGGAATAATCTCTTCTTTAATTGTATTTTATATTTATAAAACTAAGCCTGATTTTATTACAACTGAATCAATACTAAAGGTGAAATAAAAATGGGCGTAATAATAAGGAATAAATGGCCTTTAATCACAAGTCTAATTATAATTACAATGCTAATGTTTGCAATAGCAGTAGGATTTACAATCGGATTTCTTTCTGAAAATCCTGATGGTTTAGAAAGAGTTTTAACGGATTATTTTGATGAAGAATGGCTTGAAAATTTGTTTTCTCCCTGGATTCCTTTCTTAAGTTGGATTACTAACGATTATATTACAGGAATCGTTGGTATTGTTCTTTCTATAGCAGTAATAATGGGCACATTTTATCTAATTACCCGCTTTAAGAAAAGAAATTTAAAATAAATAGTAATTTCAGAGGTGACATCACTTCTGAAAAACAAAAAATTTATTCAAATGGTATACTCTCAGGTTTATAATACCAATTTAAATTAAATAGTTTCATCTTAAATTAATGAACTTAATTTTCTTCATTAAATCGGCAACGGTTGATATTAGCAAGTATACGATTAAAGATATCCCAGGATCATCTGGAAGACTTGATGTAATCTCAAGATGTGTTTTGTCGGCACTTACAAATGGTGACGATCTTGAAGAAAACATTCAAATTTGGGTCTTTTTGGATAAGTACGGAGCATATATATTCGATTCTATATCTTTTAAGAATGAAACCTTCCCTAAAAGTGAAATTCTCTTAACTGATTATTTTGTAGACTTCATTAAACGCACGAGTAGGAAAGTAAAATATATTGACAACCCACTAAACTCAATTAAGCGTTCAAAATTAGGAATTTTTGATGCTATTAAGAAATTTGATAAGAATCAGTTCCACGTATATGTTCTAAACGAAGAAGGTGCGAATTTTAATGAAATCATTACTAAAATAAAATCAAGAGACAACTTGTTATTTATTATAGGAGATCAAAGTGGAGATTTACTCGATAGTAAGGAATTAAAGAATATGAATCTAATAAATTTGAGTTTAGGAGATCGATCTTACTTGGCGTCTTCGACAATCCGTTTAATTAAGATGAACTTAGATTTAATTGTATGAAAAATTTTTTATTTTAGAGTGTGTTTAATTTATATTATCGTTAATACTTACTTAGGCGGGGATGTTGAGCGAAATAGAAAAGGCAACTGAAAAAAGAAGTAATCAAAGAAGAATATTAAGTAAATTTGTTGATCTCCCCGTTACCTTATTAATTAAGTGTGGTGTGACTCCAAATATGTTATCATTTTTTGGTTTTGCGTGCTCTATAACCGTCGCTTTTTTGCTCTCAATGGGGGGCTTACATTTTCCATTCTCAATCGCTTGGATAATCCCTTTTATAATGTTTTGGGCTGGTGCATTTGATGTATTTGATGGAGAGGTGGCCAGGAGAACTGGTTCTATCTCTAAATCAGGAGCTTTTCTAGACTCTAATTTAGATAGACTTTCAGATGCTGCAATAATTCTTGGATTAGCACTTGGAAATTTTCTTCATTTTATATTTGGTTATATTATAATATTTCTAATTATAATGATCTCCTATATTCGAGCCAGAGCTGAAAACGAGGGAATCGATATGAAAGGTGTAGGTTTTATGGAGAGAGCTGAAAGACTAATCATTTTATGGTTCGCTTTTATCGCTGAATATTGGATATATTTCTTATCAAACCTATTTTATGGAGCACCCTTCGAACTATTTTTCCCGATATTCGCTTTAATCTTTACAGGACTGCTTACTTTGACAATAGCACAAAGACTAATATTTACTTTTAAATCATTAAGTAAAATTGAAACGCACGATAAAAATTAACCACTTCTGCTTGTAAGAAAATCTTAATAGAGTGAATACTTTTAAATCATTAAGTAAAATTGAAACGCACGATAAAAATTAACCACTTCTGCTTGTAAGAAAATCTTTATAGAGTGAATGCTAAATTTTTAAAAGTTTGCCTTATTCTAGCAAATAGAAATAGAACAAAATTACTTAATAAAAAAAAGCTGATTTTTAATTCCTAAGAAGAGAAGAAGTGGCGGTAAAACCGGCTCAAGTAAGGGAAGTCATACTAATGTTCAATGCAATAAATGTGGGCGATTTGTTCCTCGGAGTAAGGCTAAGGCAGTAACTAGGCGAACTTCTTTAGTTGATGGGAGAATATATGCTGAACTGAAGAAAACTGGAACGATTATTCAATCCCCAAGTTCGAAAAAATATTATTGTATAAGTTGCGCTGTTCATAGCCATCAA
>JAGXNZ010000305.1 GCA_019894655.1 Promethearchaeota archaeon
AGTTTTCAAGACGTATTGAATTATCCAAATAGAATGCTGAATCAAATTATAATTAAAATTTTGACTTTACCTAAAAAAACTTAAGGATAGAGATGTAATAAAAAAACAATAAGATGAGAAATAGAAACTATTATTACTTTAGAACCGCGCTACATCTAATTCTATTAATGTTTCAGTTACTATTTTGGAATTTCACCATAGACGATGCTTTTATCTCGTTTAGATACGCTAAAAACATTTTTCTCAATCAAGAAATTGTATTCAATATTGGTGAAGCCCCCGTTGAAGGGTATTCAAATTTCTTATGGGTAATGTGGATGACTTTAAGTTTCGTTTTTAACATAGAAATTGCCTTTTTTTCCAAGGTTTCAGGCTTGATTTTTTGTCACTTGAGCGTCTTAATCCTTTATAAATTAGCTTTTCGAATAAGTAAATCAAAAAATTTAAGTTATATCGTAATTCTTTTTTATGTTTTAACTCCAAATATAGCTTTATGGTCAGTGGGTGGCTTGGAGACTTCCTTATTCTCCTTCCTTTTACTTGTATCTGTCTACGTTTTCATTCTAGACATATCCGTTAGGAAAAATCGTATTATTAAGCTTTCACCTTTATCCTTCGCTTTGTTAAGTCTAACGCGCCACGAAGGAGCAGTCTTATTTGCCCTCACATTGATTTTCTTTACTTATTTACTTTTCAAGAGTAATGAAATGAATATAAATAGACGAATCCTTCTTCTTTTTTGTTATGGAGGAACATTTATACTTACTTACGCGCCCTATTTTCTATGGAGAATCGTTTATTATAGCAATATACTTCCTCATACATTCATAGCAAAGCAAACGGGTTTTAATTTATTGTTATTTTTAGAGCGTCTAATTTTCTATTTACCGTTAATAATCTTTCTAATACCTAGTTTCTTTCTAATTTTATTCTATTACGTTAAACACCCCCATTATCGGATTAAAAATGAGAATCAAAGGTACATTATTCTAATTATTCTTTCATTATCGATTATAACGCTATTTTTAACTAGTTGGATGCCAGGATATAGATTTACGGTGCCGATAATTCCGTTAGTCTACCTACTATTACCGAAACCGCTTAATTTCCTATTAACTACTTATGGAAATAAATATCAACTCAACCTTTTGTCGAAAAATTTCAAATTTATAACTATAACAATAATCTGTATCTTTAATTTCTCACAAATTTTTATGTTCTACCCTTTCGTTAACTTATATGGTGCTGGAATCAAGGAATGTAATATTGTTTTAGGAAAATGGATTAACGAAAATTCTTCAGAAAACGCATCTCTTGCAGTTTGGGATGCCGGAGCTATTCCATTTTATTCTAATATCCGTACAATAGATATTTATCCGGATAGTTTGCAAGATTTACACTTATTTAATAATCCAGAAGATGCGGATTATATTTTAAACCAAAATATAACTTTTCTCATATTGAATGACGAATATTTTACTTACATTAAAACAGATATTCGTTTTCTCAATAATTATCATTTAATTTTTTACGCCCAGGTTTATTACGCTGATGTTTTCTATGGGCAAGATTATATCTATCAGATATATTTATATAATGATTTTAATATCTCCGAATCAGCGATTAACACACTGGTTAACTCTTCTGATAGATTTTACATTTAAGTAATTTTATCTATTTATAATCCTTTGACCGGTTTTCGGGATCGGGGAGGAGCTCGTTTGAAGGTTATGTTAGGATAACCAATTATGAAAGCTCCCATACGTTTACCTCTAACACCTGCTAGCTTCATTATTCCCTTGTTGTGTTGAGATGCCATATTAATATAACCGTTCCAACACGTACCTAAGCCTAAAGATTGTGCTGCGAGTCTACCGTAAGTAATAATAATACCAATATTATGATCTGCAAGTTGCATATCCAGCATGGAAGACACAAATATAACATGAGGGGCATCAAAAAATAGGGGAATGTCATAATCTCTTTTCCGAGCTTCAAAAGATTTTTCATATTGTGGTCTCATGCCAAGTGTATTTAGCAATGTGTCAATTACCATATCTGATAAACTCTTTAGTATTTCTCGATCAGATACAATTACGTACTTTTCATACCTGAGATTACTGCCTGTCGGAGCATATTGCATAAGATCTATGACTTTTTTCAAAGTGTCTTTCGGAACTTCTTTCTTTTTATAATGTCTTATAGAACGGTGACCTCTTAAAAATTTATACAATTTATCATAAGGTACGATAGAATCGAGTTTTTCAATCCCTTCAAATGTGAAAACCTCATCTCCAAAATCTTCGTAAATTATTGCATCTTGTGGACAGACTGCGATACAGTGCCCACACAAACTGCATGTATTGTCAACATCTTCAAAAAGGACCTTCTTCTTGGCTTCGTCCAAGAAATAAAATCGACATTCTTTAATACATAATCGACATTCGTTACATTTTTCGTAATCAATTCCAATAATTGACATCATTTTCCCCCTTAAATTTAGAGTTGCTATTACACGTTATAAATAATTAAGAAATATAGGAAAAAGCAACATTTATAATTTGATATTTAGAACTCCTATGTATTATTAGTCTTCAGATAGAATAAGTGAATGATTTTTAAATTAGAACATAATATTTTACTCATGATTAATGAATTTTATGAAAAATTAGCTAAATTAGCGGTAAAATATGCTCTTGAAGTTAAAAAAGGACAAAGAGTTGTTGTTTTTGGTCCTTCCATAGCCGAAGACCTTTTTCAAGCTATTTATGCCGAAGTACTAAAAAATGGCGGTCACCCGTTATTAATACCAACAATTGAAGGGACAGAAGAACTATTTTATAAACATGCTTCTGAGGAACAGTTATTATATGTTGACGAGGTTAAAAAAATACTAAGAAGGGAATTTGATTGTTTTATCAGAATTTTCGGAGATTACAATCGAAAAAAACTCGCTTTAATTGATCCAAAAAAAATCGCAAAAGTTAAAGGTTCACCAGCAAGCCTAGAACTAAGCAAAATCTTCAATGAAAGAGATTCGAAGGGAGAATTAAAATGGGTGATTATTCCCTATCCGTGCAATTCTATGGCTCAAGAGGCAGGAATGGACTTATTTTCTTACTCAGAATTCGTTAAAAAAGCATTGTTTTTGGATAAAGAAGATCCTGTCAAAGAATGGAAGGAAATTAAGAAAAATCAAGATAGAATAGTTGAATACTTGAACAAGATTGATAAACTTCAAATTATAGGGGAAGATACTGATCTTTCACTTTCAGTTAAAGGGAGAAAATGGATAAATTGTAGTGGACAGAATAATTTACCCGATGGAGAGGTATATACTGGCCCAATAGAAGATTCTGTAAATGGACATATAAGGTTTACCTATCCCGGTATATACCTTGGAAAAGAAGTCGAAAATATTTACTTGGAATTTAAGGATGGGAAAGTGACAAAAGCTACAGCAGATAAAGCGGAGGATTTACTACAAGAGATAATTACTATAAAAAATGCCGATATCATTGGTGAATTTGCTATCGGAACAAACTATGGTATTACCGATTTTACAAAAAATATGCTGTTTGACGAAAAAATCGGAGGAACTTTACACAGTGCCTTAGGAATGGGATTCCCAGAAACAGGATCAAAAAATCTAAGCGCAATTCATTGGGATATTCTTAAAGATATGACAGTTCCAGGTTCAAAAATTATTGCAGATGGCAAAGTTATCTACGAAGAGGGTCAGTGGAAGATTTAAACAACAAATTTTTTTTTCTTTCATATTCTATTAGTTAATAAAACTTTTAACTCATTTTTCTCTTTAAATTTTTAAATAAAACAAGTTTATCTTAGTAAATTGACTCAAGAAGAAGAAAATCTGACCGAACTATCAAGAAGGATTTTAAGCATAGACGTTTTTAAAGGGCTTACGGTCCTCGTGATGGTTTTTCTTAACAGTTTTCACCCATATGAAGACGTTCCTGTGTGGACTAAACACGCTGGAGAATATGGTCTAACCTATGTCGATTTAATAGCAACTTTTTTTGTGTTTATGTACGCTCTTAATATGAATATTTCTTATAAACGTCGCGTAGAAAAAGTTGGGAAGAAAAGAGCGCTATTAAGATATATACGCAGATCTTTAATCTTTATTGGCATAGGTTTAGTTGTTACGATATATGCAGGACCGGAAGGATTTTATTTTCGGTGGGGCACCCTTCAAGTTTTAGGTTTTTCAGGTTTAATGTTATTACCGCTACTCGCATTAAAACCGTATGTAAAGTTGGTGTTTGCTATAGCTTTCCTGATTTTGCATCAAATCATTCTTTCTACACCGTTAAGAGCTGTAATTTTCGATTCGGTAGAAGGAGGCATTTTTGGAATATTTTCTTGGGGTTCGATGATGTTTTTAGTCTCATTTTTAGCTGAAAGTTTAAGTAAGGGTCGAGAATACATAAAACGATACTTTTTATTTGGAGGTATAATTTGTCTACTACTTGGGATTGGTTCTGCTTTCTTATGGGAAGTAAGCAGACCCTATGTTTCATTACCCTATATTTTAATTAGTGTGGGAGTGGCGTCATTAATTTATTTACTTATATATTATATTTACGAAGAGTGGGGTAAGAATTATAATTTTGTAAAAAAAGAGAAAATATTTAGCGCCGTAGGAAAAAATGCGTTTATTTTTTATCTTGTGCATATGATGATTGCTTACACAATTTATATGATATTTCCTTTCGACACTTCTCTTCTCATTCTCGTTCCATTAGCCATCGTACATACTGCTTTTATCTGGGTATTAGCGTATTATATGAACAAACTCGAAATGTTTATCGTCATATAAGATTGAGTATCTCCCCAAAACATTCGACTATATAATAAAGCTTATAAAATAGAATTGTATAATAGTTATTTGTACTTTTTTGTAAAATTCATCACGGGAGGAAATATGACCGAATTAAAAGAGGAATTTCTAATATTTATAATTAATGAAGAAATGGAAGAATTTGACGAATTAGACCTATTGGATGCCCCAATTCACACGGCTCTAGATTCATTCTTTATTTTCATAATCGTAGATCCTAAAGATAAGGAGGTATGGATTTGGCAAGGAGAGAAAGCGAGTATTCGAAAAAAATTCATTGCAACCCAAAAAGCACCAGAAATAAGAGATCTCTATGGCGTAGACTTTAAAATATCCTCAATAGACGAAGGAAATGAACCACCTGAGTTTAAAAAACTGATTGGATTATAATCTTCAAATTAAGCATCTTGAGTAATGGATAAATTCATTAAAAGGAATGATAACTTTATTCGTGAAATTTATGTTTCACGATCGTTCTTTTATCGCAATGAGTTATAAAGCGATTCCGCTATAGTATAAAAGGCTAATTCAACATTTTCGCCAGTTTTAGCGCTGGTCTCAATGTATCCTAAATTAAGGTAACTCGCAAGATCAGACCCTTTTTCAGAAGTGCTCTTGTTAGATTGGCCAATATCTTTTTTGTTTCCAATTATATAACCTGTTAAAGCAGGCCTATCTGTTAGTTGGTTCTGAATGTCATAATACCAATTTGAAACGCTATCTAACGAGCTTGGTTTTGATAAATCGAAAATAAGGAATAAACCATCAGAGCCTAAATAAAATTGTTGTCTCATATTTTCGAATTTTTGCTGGCCGGCAATATCCCAAAGCACTAATTGAATATAAGAGCCTTTAACTTGAAAGATTTTATCTGAAACGTGAACGCCAAGAGTAGGGATATAATGCCTTCGAAATGCGTTGTTGGTAAATCTTAATATTAATGAAGATTTCCCGACAGACGGATCCCCACATATTATGATTTTAAATTTATAACTGATTAAATTAGCTTCTTTTATTTTTTGATCGGGAAAAGCTTTAGCACTCTCTTCTGCAATTTCGTTATTTTTAAACTCGATTAAGAATTGGTTAATAGTAAGAAAGAGCTTATTTAGAGTATCTATATAATTTGCTCTTGGAGCTTTTGGTTTCTGTAATTGTGCGATATTTTTAGCCACTTCTTCAAATGGAATATCAAAATAATTTAAATATTTATAAAAGATAACATCGTCAGATTCTTTAAACAATAAAGTAATTGCTCCTTGCCCAATTCCACCTCTCCTCGATTCGTCATTCCACTTTACATATTTTATTAAACCTTTTAAATTTAAAGAAGGAAATGGAAGAATTACCAATGATTTTGGAATGAGACCTCTTTCTCCTGATAAAACAGTAATTGTTTTAACACTAATATGGAGTCTACTTGATTGGGGAATTTCTCCTACCCATACAAATGGATTTGGCCCAAGATCATCATCCAATTCAGTGTAAAGTATTCCTTTTATTAGGTTTGCTTCCATAGTTAAGCGATAGTAATATAAACAAAAAATTGAAAATTTCTTAATATACTTATCGAGTAAAAATATAAATATAAACGCTTTTTTGATTTAAAAAGTTTTAATTAACGACTTACTCTTAACATTACCTCAGTATTATGGGAAAGGGGGGAATTGAACCCCCGACCTCTCAGTTCCGAACCGAGTTTAATGCTGAAATTCATAGGATTCAGTATCATTCCAAGCTAGACCACCTTCCCAAGAGAAAGCCT
Organism: Promethearchaeota archaeon; assembly: GCA_019894655.1. The sequence goes on from JAGXNZ010000305.1 coordinate 6,630, forward strand.
TTAGTGGGGGACACAAAATTGCGTCTGAAACATAAATAAGAAAGGATTAAAACAATAAATTTTTAATCTTTTATATTTTCTAAGAGCGAAATTATCCGATAAATAGTAGTTCGCGAATGAAATGGAATATTAGCATCTTGAGATAAGTCATTAATCATATACATAACACTACTGGCAAGAACTGCGGGAGAATCATCTTCACGCTTTAACTCATCGATTCCTTTTTGGGCTACCCGCTTTATATTTCTTGGAACGCCTCGATCATTAATCATTCCATTAAGTAAATAATCCACTTTGGAAAATGCGTCTAATATTTCTTCAGTAAATTCTGGTCCTCGCGACATATCCATCTCACATTTTAAAAAAATTCTGTTACTTGACCTTTCTAAATATTAATTAAAATTTAATTTTTCTGATTTTATAATAAACGTCATGTAGTAGTAACATAATAGTGATAAAAAACTAGAAAATTCCAAATTCGCGGATTTTTTTAGTTAATTTTGGAATTTCTTCTTCGAAAGTAGCTAACTGATTAGAATTTCTATCGTATATTTCTTTAAACGCTAAAACCTCGGCTTGATTCAAATCTTTAACGAAATTATAAGATATTTCATATATTTCTAAGAAAATATTATTAAATCTATCTGTTATTTCTAATAATTTCGGCGCGACCTTTTTTCTTTGCTGTCTTACCATGTTTCGCAATTTACCTCGAGGAATTCTTATATTTTCAATAAGATTATCACACATATCCAAGAACAGATATGTATTCGCTCGATTTTCTTCTGGTAATTTAGTTTCAATGATCTCTGTTCGCCAAGTATTTATTCGGCCTCGCGCAAATGTATCAAAGTTAAGTGAAATAGAATCAATTCCTTCCCTGACTAAAAATCGTAGAAAGTCTGGATCGTCACTAGGAGCTTGCCCGCAAATACCGACTTTTCTTTTGCGCTCATGGGCAGTTTTAATCAGATGACTTATAGATCGTCGAATAGATTCACTGTTTGTGTTATAATTGTAATTGTTCATAAGGGGTATCATTTTTTCGTTGTCTCTACCTACACCATAGGTTAATTGAGTAAGATCATTTGAACCAATTGAGAAGCCGTCAAAGTATTCACAGAAAATGTCTGCACAGATTATATTCGAAGGAATCTCTGCCATGACATAGACCTTAAGGCCGTCTTTACCTCTAACTAATCCCTCATTTTCCATAATCTCGATAATTTTCTTTGCCTCCTCTGGACTTCGACAAAAAGGAAGCATGGGAATTATGTTGATTAAGCCCCATTCTCTCGCTTTCTTAATTGCTTTCAGTTCTAAAATGAAAGCTTCTTGAAATTCTTCGTGAACATAACGTGAACACCCCCGGAAACCAAGCATTGGATTATTTTCCTCTCCTTCATATATCCATCCTCCAATGAGGTTAGCGTATTCATTGGTCTTGAAATCGGAAAGACGAACCACGCATTCAGCTAACTCACCATTTGATAGTATCTTCCAGACTCCGGCTGCAATAGTAGCAATTCCTTCCGCTAACTTCTCTACATAAAATTCTTCTTTGTCATCGTAACCCGCTGTAATTTCTCTTATTACGTCAAGTGTCTCTTTTAGCTTCAGGATTTCTTTATTAAAGGGATCCTTGTGATAAAGATCCGATTTCTTGATGTTTTCAATTTTCTTTCTATGTTCTAGAAGAACTCCATACCTCATAACTAATGAATCAAATTCTATCAGGGCGTTAGGATGAATACGGATTTCGTCGTTTATTATAAATTCTAACCTTGCTAAACCAGTTCCGTCGGGGTATTTGCCCGAAGATAAAGCGCCTTTGGGAATTCCTAAATTTACAAGGACTTGAGTTTTTGTACTTGGGAGTTGTGCAAATTCTATAGAATCAAAATCATACTGTACGTCTTTAAGCCAGATTCGTGGTTCTCCCTCACTACAATCAATAGTGACGCTTTCAAGACCATCCCTTTGTTTTTCTTTTATGATTCCTATAATGTTATCTGCCCCGACTATGGAAGCAATGTTTAATTCACGAGAGACAATAGCTGCATGGCACGTTGGTCCTCCTCGCTCCGTAATAACTCCACCTAAATTTTGCATGTAAGAGGTCCAATCGGGATTTGTTTCTTCCGTAACCAGTATATCTCCCTCTTCTAATAAATGAGCATCGTTGATAGATTCAATTACTTTAATTTTTCCATAACCGATTCTACGTCCTATTGCTGTTCCTTTATTCCCTACTAAAAATCCTTCGTTAGTCAATGCTACAGGATCTTCTAAAAGGTAAAAGATTTCTTCAGTGTCACCTTTCTGTGAATGAACGGTTTCAGGTCGTGCCTGTACTATATAAATTTTTCCGTCGTAACCCAAAGCCCATTCGATATCCATAGGTCGTTTGTAATGTTCTCGTATTTTGATTGCATACTCTGCTAAAACTCTAATCTCATCTTCGCTTAAACAAAATTGTTTTTGCCTTTCTTGCTCGACAGGGAGAGTTATGGTCCCTCCTTTGTCATTGTCAAATATCATCATCTGTTCTTTTTTTACCAAAATTCTACTTATAAGCTTTAGCTTTGGACCGTGTTTAAAAACAATAAATTCATCACCTGCTTCAGCCCCCTGTACGATAAGTTCTCCTAACCCCCATGTTCCCCTAATCACAATTACATTTGGATTTCCCGAATCTGGATCTTCAGTGAACATAACACCAGAGGATTTTACACCTTTCAACCCTCCAGCGATCTCTTGAACACCCACGCTTAATTTAACGGTAAAATGATCAAAACCAGCTCTTTCTCTGTACATCGTAGCCCTCGTTGTGAAAATTGACGCCATATCTTTAAGGATATATTCTAGAATTTGATTTTCTCCAGAAATGTTTAAGTGTGTATCCTGCTGACCCGCGAAAGAGGCGTCAGGCAAATCTTCTGCTGTAGCAGAGCTTCTTATTGCAAAAGTGCTTTCACTTCCGATTCGATCCACCAAGGTGCGGTATGCTTCAATAATTTCATCAGCCAAACTGTCGGGAATTTTAGCTTGTTCTATCACGTAACGGATATCAGCGCAGAATTTATCAACCTTTTGAATCGATTTTATATCCTCATTTTTAAGCTCTTCGGTAATTTTGGCAATATCTCGATTAATGTAATTCTTTAACGTTATCTCTTCGTTTTTAATCCTAAAATAATTAGTCTCTAAAATATAATCGTAAGCATCAGCTGTAACAGCAAATCCTAATGGCACTGGAATCCCAAAAGAAAGGAGTTCTCCTAAAGAAGCGTTTTTCCCTCCAACAATAGCCACATCAGTAGATCGAACATCATCGAAAAATTTGATATAGCGAAAGCTCGTTTTTTCTTTATCCATCGCAAAATCACTAAAAAATTTATTTCTCTATTACTTTTTTTTTAAGTTTTTGAAGCTTAATAAAATTATTACTAAAAATAATCTCTTTTTATATAATATTTATAGTTTAACATTCTAAGTCATCAGCCAATAAATATGGATGACTTTCTATTGTAAGCCACTTAATCTCCTAATAAAAATTAAAAAAAAAAAGAGAAAAATGAAAATTAAGTGATAAAATATGGTGTACAAAAATAATCTATTTCCTATTTTTAAATCTTCATCTTTACTAATTTGTCCTAAAAAAGTGTAAAAAAAAATTCTTCACGAATAATATGTACCTTAATCCAAATTTAACTCCTTATTGAAAACTTCATAATCCGAATTGTTATATAAACAAAAAATAATTTCTTTTATTTCAGTTTCTCCAGCAAGGTATTTTTTTGCGGTTAGGATCGATATCTCTGCACATCTTTTGATAGGATATCCAAAAATTCCCGTTGATATAGCCGGAAAAGCAATAGTCTTCAGTTTGTGCTCGTCCATCAATTTAAGGCTATTTAAAACTGCGTTGGTTAGTTTAAAATCCTCATCGCCCTCACCCATACGAGGGCCAACGGCATGAATAACATTTTTTGCTTTTAAATGCCCTCCTGTTGTAATAACAGCACCACCAACGAAAGTCCCCCCAATTTTATTGCATTCTTCCTGAATTTTGGGACCTCCCTTTCGTCTAATCGCACCAGCTACTCCTCCACCGAGGATCAGCTGAGCATTCGCAGCGTTGACTATAACATCAGTGACTATATCTGTTATATCTCCTTGTACGATTTTGATTAAAGAATTATTAACTGTTATCGTATCCATTTTACCTAATTTTTATGCGTATAATTCTGAAAATAAATAATAAAAAAAGAAAATTATTCTGGTTTAGGTTCTTGCCCTTTTTTTAAAATCTCATCTAGTTGAGTACGATCCTCGTCGCTCATTTTCGACATCGCTTCCATGTTTTGCTTCATTAAATCCATCATTACTTTCTGCGATATTAATTGAGTTAAAACAGGTAATGCAATCCTCATACGAGTCAGTTCGTAAAACATTTGTTTTGCCGTGTCTCTCATGTCTTTTAATTCTTCTTTAGTTATCCCTTCTTCACCGATTCCAGGGCATTCTACATCGACAACCGTGAAATTTTTTCCATCAAATTCTAATGGATAAGTTCTACAACTTAGAGGTCGGTTGTCATAAACTAAACATTCTTTTTTCTCTTTGTTATAGAGTGGACACTTGACGTCTAGTAAATCTTCCATAGGAATAGATCCAAATAGATCTCGCGGCTTTTCCTCTTCACCTTCTTTTGGAGGCGGCGGTAAAGGTTTCAAGATCAAATCAATTCCTCCATCTGGTTTATTAAATATGTCTAAATATGGTAAAAAGTTTGCAACAACGCCATTCCTCGCCCACAATTCAAGATCCCAAAAAGTTATTGGTATCGGTCCCCGAGCTA